>JAHEHJ010000155.1 GCA_024644655.1 Flavobacterium sp. | reverse complement strand
CCGTTCCTTCTGTCATTGTATCGCTCAAACGAGGCATTGTTACTATTGTAGCCATAACTGATTATAATTTATGAGGTAAAAATGGATAGTTTTCTTGTTCGTATACTACGTCGTATAATTGTTGAATTTCTGGATATGGAGATTCTTCTGCAAATTTCACACATTCGTCAACCAAATCTTTAACTCTTTGGTCAATGGCTTCAATTTCTTCGTTAGTAGCATATTTTTGATCCTTAATTACATCTAATACTTGTGTAATTGGGTCAATTTTTTTGTATTCTTCTATCTCTTCTTTTGAACGGTATAATTGCGCATCAGACATTGAATGTCCTCTGTATCGGTACGTTTTCATTTCAAGGAAAGTAGGTCCATCTCCACGACGTGCTCTTTCAATAGCTTCTGTCATTGCCTCGGCTACTTTTACTGGATTCATTCCGTCAACAGGTCCGCAAGGCATTTCGTAACCTAATCCTAATTTCCAGATATCAGTATGGTTAGCTGTTCTTTCAACAGATGTTCCCATGGCATAACCGTTGTTTTCAACGATAAATACGACAGGTAATTTCCATAACATGGCCATATTGAATGCTTCGTGTAAAGAACCTTGACGAGCAGCACCATCACCAAAATAGGTCATAGTAACACCGCCAGTTTCAAAATACTTATCTGCAAAAGCTAATCCCGCTCCAACAGGAATTTGACCGCCAACAATTCCGTGACCTCCATAAAAACGATGTTCTTTTGAGAAAATGTGCATTGAACCGCCCATTCCTTTTGAAGTACCTGTTACTTTTCCCAATAGTTCAGCCATTACGGCTCTTGGGTCAACCCCCATACCAATAGGTTGTACGTGGTTTCTGTATGCGGTAATCATTTTGTCTTTAGTCAAGTCCATAGCATGCAAAGCTCCTGCTAAAACGGCTTCTTGACCATTGTATAAGTGGAGAAATCCTCTCACTTTTTGTTGAATGTATAGTGCTGCAAGTTTGTCTTCAAACTTTCTCCAAAGCAGCATGTCTTCGTACCACTTTAAATAAACTTCTTTTGTAACTTCTTTCATTTGAATAATGTTGTGTTATCAATTGTACCTAATAACGCAAAATAGTTTCCTCACACAAATTTGCGAAGTGCAAAAATAAGACATTCCAACTTAGCACTAAAATTAATATGCTATTTTTTGAGTTTTTTTATAAGAACTTTTTATCAAAAAGGAGTGGTAGTAAGTTTTTTAGGGAGTCTGATTTGTAAATCGAACTAATTTCTCCCATAAAGTAAATTTCGATAGGGGTACTTTGTTTTATTTCGTATTCGGCTATGGATTGTCTGCAGGCACCACATGGTGGTATTGGTGCATCGGTAGTTGAGCTTCCAGATGCAGCTGAAATGGCCATTTTTAAAATTTTGGCTTCAGGAAAAATGGCTCCGGCTTGGAAAACGGCTACTCTTTCGGCACAAAGCCCAGAGGGGTAGGCGGCATTTTCTTGATTGGAACCCAAAATGATTTTTCCGTTGTCTAGTAAAATGGCTGCTCCTACTTTAAAATTGGAATACGGAGCATAGGCTGTTTTGCGAATTGCTACAGCTTCTTGCATTAAATTTTGAATGTCAATAGGTAATTCTTGAATGGATTCAAAAACTTCAAAATCAGTAGTTATTGTTATTTTATTCATTTTTGTTTCGGAAAAAAAATCCAAATTTCAATTGAAATTTGGATTGAGTGATTGAGTTGGTTTGATTTGTTAATTTAGTCCGTAATTGTCACCAAAATTAAAGGTTAACGAGAAACGGAGTGTATTTTCTAAAGGATTTCTTACTGTAGAAGTTGAAAATAAATACGATACATCAATTTTTGCGGTCGTGTATTTAAATCCTGCTCCCAAAGAGAAATATTGTCTGGCTCCTTTAACAGGACTTTCGTGAAAATAACCTGCGCGCACAGCAAATGCATCTTTGTATATGTATTCAGAACCTAAAGCATAAGTTACTTCTTTTAGTTCTTCACTAAGCCCATTTGGAGCATCTCCAAATGATTTTACTAGTCCAGAAACCCAACCCGTTTTTCTATAGTTATTATAATTTTGAGTATATTCTTCTGGAGTTACAGTTCCATCTCCATTTAAATCGGGATTTTGAGGGGTGGGAACTAATAATTTGTTTAATTCAAGATTTACGGCAAGTTTGTTGTCTTCATCAAAAATAAAATCGAAGCCTGTTCCGATTTTTAAATTGGCAGGTAAAAAATTAGTGTTGAATTCGTCATTATCGTAACTTATTTTAGGGCCTAAATTTTGAATATTAAAACCAGCTCTCCATATTCCATTAAAATGGGTGTAGGCTTTTTCTTCAGACTGATAGAATCCAGCCACGTCTACTGCAAAAGTATTGGCTGCTGATGCGTCAATATTATCTGTGACTACCTTGAGATTCGAGCGAATATATCTTCCTGCAACAGCCATTGAAAAGGTGTTGCTTAACTTTAAAGAATAGGCACCGTCAAACGCTAATTCATTTGGGGAAACTATTCTAGGCTGGTCGTTAGCGTCATTTCGCAATTCAATGTTTCCTAATCCAAAATAACGTAAACTACTTGACCAGGTGCTTTTTTCGTTGATTTTATTGAAATAGGTTATCTGACCTAATGTAATGTCGTTTACTAAATCGGTGAGGTAAGGAGTGTAACTCACAGAAAAACCTTGTTTATGACTGGCAAAAGCATACTTTGCAGGGTTCCATTGTTGAGAGAAGGCATCGGTTGAAGTGGCAATACCAATATCTGCCATTCCTGCAGCTCTGGCATCTGCTGCGACCATTAAAAAGGGTACGCCAGTAGTAATTACTCTTTCTTGTGCTTTCGTTAAAGAAATGGTCAGTAGGCATGTCAGGAATAGTATTGTTTTTTTCATTTTGAAAATGTAATTGATTAAACAAATGTACTATTTTTTATAGTATTACCAATTTTGAATGTATTAACTGTTTTCTGTGTTGAACCTCGTTAGTTCAAAGTTTTTTATAAGTATTTATTGTTAAATAAATAAATGTTTTATAAAAAACTAGAAATACATTTTTGTATAACTTTTATTTTAGGATAATATTGTATAATGATTTATTTATATTCAAAATCTAAGTCTATCAAATGGATTTTAGAAGTAAAAATGTAGTATATTAGTGTAATTGTAATAATAAAAATTATAAATTTGCGTTTTTGTTTTTATGGGGTAATCCATAAAAGCTGATTTTTAAATTTATAAAGAAAAAATAGTAGAGTGGTTTAATGGGAATCATTATATTGCGATACGAAAATTACCTATAAAAAGAGTATGAAAGTAAACAAAATTAAGGCCTTACAGTTGATGGTGTCTATGTTGTTAATCATAGGAGTGTCAAGTTGTAGTAAAAAATCATCTAGTTCTGGTAAAGGATCTTCAAGAGCTACAGGCTGGAATGTGAATAATAAGAAAGGTGGATTTAAAAATGCAGGTGAGCAAGAAGCTGGTCCTGGTTTGGTTTTTGTTGAAGGAGGAACTTTTACTATGGGTAAAGTTCAGGATGATGTGATGCATGATTGGAATAATTCTCCAACTCAGCAGCATGTTCAATCTTTTTATATGGATGAAACAGAGGTGACTAATTTCATGTATCTAGAATACTTACAATGGTTAAAAAATGTATTTCCTCCAACAGAAGAAAACTACAAGCATATTTATGAAGGAGCTTTGCCAGATACTTTGGTGTGGAGAAATAGATTAGGGTATAGTGAAAATATGACTAATAATTATTTAAGACATCCATCGTATGCTGCTTATCCGGTTGTTGGTGTAAATTGGATTCAAGCTGTTGAATTCAGTAAATGGAGAACAGATCGTGTGAATGAAGCTTTGTTAGAAAAAAATGGGTACTTGAAAAAAGACGCTAAGACTTTGGATGTAACGGCTGAAAATTCATTTAGTACAGAGACTTATTTTAATTCTCCAACTTCTACATATGGTGGTGATGACAAAATTGTATTGAAAGGTAGAAAAGGATCTTCAGCTAAAGGAACTAAAACAGGTAAAGACGGAAAAGTTATTGAGCCCAAAAATATTTATGTGCAACGTTCTTCTGGTTTATTGTTACCTGAATACAGATTGCCAACTGAAGCCGAGTGGGAATATGCAGCTGCTGCGGATGTGGGACAAAGAGAATATAATGTATATAAAGGACAGAAAAAATATCCTTGGTCAGGTCAGTATACACGTTCGGGTAAACGTCAGACTAAAGGAGATCAATTGGCAAACTTTAAACAAGGAAATGGAGATTACGGAGGTATAGCTGGATGGTCTGATGATGGAGCCGACATTACTAACCAAGTGAAAAAATATCCAGCCAATGATTTTGGTTTGTATGATATGGCAGGTAATGTTGCAGAATGGGTTGCTGATGTATATAGACCAATTGTAGACAATGAATTCAATGATTTTAATTATTTCAGAGGAAATCAATATACTAAAAACAAGATAGGGAAAGACGGTAAAGCAGAAATCATTACGAAAGAGACTA
>JAHEHJ010000153.1 GCA_024644655.1 Flavobacterium sp. | reverse complement strand
CCAGAGATAATTAACTTCATGGCCACTCATGCTCGTGGATTAATATGCGCCCCACTTACTGAAAAGCGTTGTAAAGAATTAGGTTTACACACGATGGTGTCAAACAACACCGATCCAATGGAAACCGCATTTACAGTATCTGTAGATTTAAGAGGTCATGGGGTAACTACAGGAATCTCAGCAGCAGATAGAGCTAAAACTGTTCTGTCATTCGTTAATCCAGATACTAAACCTCACGATTTAGCACGTCCTGGTCATATTTTTCCTTTAATTGCTAAACAAGGAGGAGTACTCCGAAGAATTGGTCATACCGAAGCAGCAATTGACTTCGCGCGTTTAGCGGGCTTTCAACCTGCAGGTATAATTTGCGAAGTAATGAACGAAGACGGTACCATGGCTCGACTACCTGAATTAGTTAAAGTAGCTAAAAAATTTAATTTAAAGTTAGTTTCTATTGAAGATTTAGTAGCCTATCGCGTACAACACGATAGTTTAATTGTCAAAAAAGAAGACTTTGATATCGAAACTCGTTTTGGAACTTTCAGACTACGTGCTTACGAACAAACGACTAACAAACAAGTTCATATTGCTTTGACTAAAGGTTCTTGGAATTTAGGAGAACCTGTATTGACTCGTATCAATTCATCTCAAGTAAATAATGATTTACTAGGTACTTTAACCCATAATGCCGAACATCATTTAGATAAAATGTTTCAAACCATTAATGAAAATGGAAAAGGAGCTGTAATCTTTATCAATCAAGACATGCAATCCGTGAATTTATTGAGTCGCATTGCCGAATTGAAACAATTGCAAACAGAAGGAGAAATGCAAGCACCACGAATTATTATCGACACCAAAGATTTTGGTATTGGCGCACAAATTCTACACGATTTGGATATTTCTAAAATTCGATTAGTGACTAATACAAGCCAAAGCAAACGTGTTGGAATGATTGGTTATGGTCTTGAAATCATTGAACACGTCAATTATTAATCGATCAAATAAAAATAAATTATTTTTTTTATTTTCTAAAACAAAGAAAATGAAACAATTAATAAAGCTACATTAAAATTGATGCGTTTTTTATTCAAATAGATTTGCATAACCAAAAAAAGCACTTATATTTGCACTCGCAACCTGAAAATGGTAGCAGCATACTGGAGAAATGGCAGAGCGGTCGAATGCGGCAGTCTTGAAAACTGTTGACTGTAACAGGTCCGGGGGTTCGAATCCCTCTTTCTCCGCAACATTAAAACCCTAACGATTGTTTTTCAATTAGTTAGGGTTTTTTATTTTGATTTATCCCCACAATTATTTTATTTTCAACTGTTTTGAAAATTCTGAAAAATCCACAATGTATTCTATACGTTACAAACCATACCTCTATAAAGCAACTAAAACAGAAACCATCAAAACCTAACAATATCTTATTTTAATGAAATGGAGAGGGAGATGTTGCGAAAACTAAAAACAATAGTAATAAATAATTGAAATAATAAATCCCATAGAGAACATTTTGTATCTTTAAGTTAGGGTATAAATGACTAATTCAATTATTCAGAAGCAATCAAAAACTTTATCTGGATTTTTTGTCCAATGGCAGATAAGCTATTGGGACGAGCAAAACCAAAGAAATTTCATACCCTTATTTCGGAAAAGATATGACTATTTGCAGTTCCATGGAAAATGTAAAAATTTATGACACATATATATACGATTAAAGGAATGACGTGTGATGGGTGTCGCACAAAAATTGAACAAGTATTAAATACCCTTGAGGGGATTGAAGCTACAGTTTCATTAAATCCATCCATAGCAACTATAACTATGGAAAAACATATTCCAACAACTCAATTGCAAGAAGCATTATCTACCGTTGGAAAATACACTATTGAAACAAGCAATAAAGAAACTGCAAAACCTTGTTGTTCTACCCATCCCAAAAGCGATATAAAAGAAGTCAATGTTCCAATTAATGTTAATCTAAATGAAAAATACTATTGTCCAATGCACTGCGAAGGGGAGAAAGTCTACAACAAAGCAGGTGATTGTCCAGTATGCGGTATGGATTTAGTCAAAGCTCCTGAATTGATCGTTAGCAAAATCCTATACACTTGTCCAATGCATCCCGAAGTAATTAGTGAAACAGTAGGTTCGTGTCCAATTTGCGGTATGGATTTGGTGCTAATAGAACCCAGCGATAGCGAAGACCAAAAGAGCTATAAAGATTTGGTAACGAAAATGAAAATTACAGTTGTATTTACAATTCCAATTTTCGCCATTGCAATGATAGAAATGGCACATAATAATCCTTTACTTCAACTAATGAGTACCTCAAAATGGAATTGGGTACAATTACTATTATCACTTCCGGTTGTTTTTTATACTTGTTGGATATTCTTCGTTCGTGCTTGGAAATCAATAATTAATTGGAACTTGAATATGTTTACACTTATTGGAATTGGCACAGGTGTAGCTTTCTTATTCAGCTTAGTTGGTATGTTTTTTCCTGATATTTTTCCAAGTGAATTCAAAACCGAGCACGGAACAGTCTCACTTTATTTTGAAGCTACAACAGTTATTCTTTCTTTAGTTTTGTTAGGGCAATTATTAGAAGCAAGGGCACACAGTCAAACTAGTAGTGCAATTAAAGAATTATTAAAATTAGCCCCAACTGAAGCAACTTTAGTAATTAATGGAAATGATACCGTAATTTCAATTCACGATATAAAAAAAGGAGATGTATTGCGAGTTAAACCCGGAGACAAAATTCCAGTTGATGGAAAAATAAAAGATGGTAACAGTAGTATCGATGAATCAATGATTACTGGAGAACCTATTCCTATCGATAAAAAGGAAAATGACAATGTGATTGCAGGGACTATAAATGGCAACAAATCCTTTGAAATGATTGCAGAAAAAGTGGGTTCTGAAACCTTGCTTTCTCAAATTGTTCAAATGGTAAATAATGCCAGTCGTTCAAGAGCACCTATTCAAAAATTAGCTGATAGCATTGCTAAATATTTTGTTCCAATAGTAGTCTCTATTTCAATAATAACATTTTTTATTTGGGCAAAATTTGGCCCTGAGCCTTCATTAGTTTATAGTTTTATAAATGCTATTGCTGTTTTAATTATCGCGTGTCCTTGTGCATTAGGATTAGCTACACCAATGTCTGTTATGGTCGGTGTTGGCAAAGGAGCACAATCGGGAGTTTTGATAAAAAATGCCGAAGCATTAGAAAACATGGACAAAGTAAATGTTTTAATAACCGATAAAACTGGAACGATTACAGAAGGTAAACCATCTGTTGAAACCCTTTTTACATTAAACAATAATGAGAATGATTTGTTACAAAGCATTGCTTCCTTAAATCAATACAGCGAACATCCTCTAGCACAAGCAATCGTAAATTTTGCTAAAGCAAAAAAGATTTCATTAATAGAAGTAAAAGATTTTGAAGCTGTTGCTGGAAAAGGAGTAATAGGTACAGTAACCAATAAAAAAATAGCCTTAGGAAATAAAGAACTAATGGAACAAGTAAAGGCAACGATTGCTGACGATGTAGAAAGTAAAATTATTGCTGAACAGAAATTAGGAAAAACTGTTTCATACATTGCTGTTGATGGTATTGCAATTGGTTTTATATCCATTACCGATGCAATTAAAGCATCTAGTAAAGAAGCCATAAAAGAATTAATGCGTCAAGGAATTGAGGTAATTATGCTTACTGGTGATAATGTAAATACTGCCAAAGCAGTTGCTGATGAATTAAATGTATCCTCCTACAAAGCAGGTTGTTTACCCGAAGACAAATTAATTGAAATAAAACGGTTACAATCCGAAGGCAAAATTGTAGCAATGGCAGGCGATGGTATAAATGATGCACCCGCACTAGCACAAGCCGACATTGGGATCGCTATGGGTACAGGAACTGATGTAGCGATTGAAAGTGCTAAAATCACTCTAGTAAAAGGTGATTTACAGGGGATCATAAAAGCCAAGGAGTTGAGCCATGCTGTGATGCGAAACATCAAACAGAACTTGTTCTTTGCTTTCTTCTATAATATTTTAGGAGTACCAATTGCTGCAGGAGTTTTATATCCGTTTTTTGGAGTTTTATTATCACCAATGATTGCAGCTTTAGCAATGAGTTTTAGCTCCGTTTCTGTAATTGTAAATGCTTTGCGATTAAGAAATTTAAAACTTTTGTAACAGCCATTTTATAAAAGCAGGGATTTGATGTGCAATCTCCAATACCAAAGAAAAGCCTTCAGGAGTTACTTTCTTATGACTTAGAAACTTTATTTCTATTTTATCGATCGTGATTTAGTCGTGATTTAGTTGCAAAAAGTGTCTTTTTGTGGTGATAAAAGTAAAACTAAAAAGTACAAAAACAAAAAAAACCACTGAAAACAGTGGGTTTGTGATGTGAGCGCTATAGATTTAAAATCAAACCAACTCATTGATTTTCTGAAGGTTATCGGTTCGATATAAAACAACAAATGACCTTAAAAATGAATTTAAGGTCATTGGTTCAACTTGTGAGCGCTATAGATTTAAAATC
>JAHEHJ010000087.1 GCA_024644655.1 Flavobacterium sp. | reverse complement strand
CTTTTGATGGAGCAGAACCCATCAGATAACTCGCTCCTGCCATCATATAGAAAGGCTTTAACTTAACCGAAACACCAGCCTCTAACTCAGCTCCTGAATTATTGTAATTCACATTCTGTGCCCACGATTTTGTAGGAGAGGTCCCATTTTGATATGAAGAAATATCAACCCCATTATAGTAAGATTGAGATCCCATTCCTCCTCCTAAGTAAACTTTGACATCGTTTTGATTCAAAAAGAATCCTATTGTGTACGATGAACGCACATTTACTTTCTCTCCATTAAAGGAATAATAGTTTCCTGAGTTAGCTGGGAAATTAGTGATGGATTTACCATCCGTGACAAAAGAGTTAGTCTTATAATCACCAATAGCCGTCGCATTCAAGGATTGTCTTGTTCGGAAGTACACCCGATGAGAACCGATCGTAATAACTTTGGTGGCTAGATTCCCCATTTCGTTAGAACTTGCCCCGATAGTAAAGAAGAAATACTTATCTAATTTTCTTGAAACTGTTACCGTAGTAACGCGTTCATTGGACTCACACTCGCCAAAAGCTTTCACAGCAATTGTTTTTGCTTTTATTGCATTAAAATTAATCGATGTTGAGCCTGTATTTAAAATCTGAGAGCCAACAGGCTTACTTAGGTCGTCATATTTAGGCGCCTCATTGGGAATATACCAAACCCAGTTTGAGTTATTATTTAGCTTCGCGTAAACACTATTTTTTATAGATAATTCTACCATTCTTCCTTTTTTACTGGAATCGACATTTATTTCATATGGCAAAATAGAGTTCTCTACAACAGTAATGATGGTTTGAAGTTCTGGTGTTGTCACGCACTGGTCCGTTACATAAACACCATAAGTCGACGTTTTCTGAGGAGTAAAAGAGAACGAAAGACTATTAGAAATAATTTTCTTGAAATGATCTCCATTCGTTTCGTACCAATTTATTTTTGAGCTTGCATTTAAATTAGCTCCTTGCAGTTCTAAATTCACATTTTGACCTTGACAAATTTTGGTCATACTTGTAATGATCGTCGCTTTTGAAAAGTCCGTGGGTGCTACTACTTCAATTTGATGACTTATACTTCCCACATCATTAACTCCCTCAGGTGCGACAAAATAAGTAGTCGGTGTAACAGGTTGGTCTATAGAAATTCGCTGACCACGTTCTATAATGGGACCAGTCTCAGAATTGATACGCCAAACCCATTCCGCTTTTCCTCCAGATGGAGTCTCGCCTAAGCCTCCACCAATAACTTCTAGTGAAATCTTCTTCGTTGTATTGTTACAAACAAATGCAGGACCATTGATTCGATCTGCCTTTTTTGAAATTGTCAGGATTTTAACCTCGGTTGAGGCATAATCTGTTTTATTACCAGTTATATAAACAAAGTATTTTTTGGTATTATTAGCTGCCTTTATTTTTAGAGTACTCGTTTCTGCACCAGCAATAACCTTACCATTAACACTCCCCTCTGTCCAAACATACTTAGATCCAGCAGTTACAATTTTGCCTCCCTCGGCGACAAGTATTATGTCATCACCAGCATATGCTTCGGTAGGACCAGTTATAGAGGTCGGGGCAATGTTCGGATCTACGACATCAATATCTTTGTCAAAGCTGGGTTGATTTTTAACCGAAGTTTCAATAATCTTAAACTCCTTTCCCTCAAATGAGAAATCTGCTAAATCATTGTCTCCCTCACTAGAATAGTTTGTTAAATCAATTGAACGAGTAATGATCTTACGCTTTCCATCACAAGTGGTAACTTCAAATTTCCAGGATAACCACTTATTCAATCTCCCTGAATTTATCTCCGATTCTAAGGATACAGAATTGCTTATTTGAATCTTATTATTTAGTCTCCTCGTATCATTTGCCTCCTCACACTTTACTTTACTTTTCTTAACCTTAATTGTAATACTATAAATTGAATTATGGCGAAAAGTATATAGGTCCACAAAATCTCCTTGGGCAACGACCGGGGATGCTTTAACTAATAGAAGCAAGATGACTATAAAAAGCTGACCTACTATACGACTTGATGACATTGGAATTAGCATAAGTAAAAAGTAAAGATAATTATCAATCTAGTAAACACTCCCAAAAAATTATTTAACGGTCATTAAATTCATGACACCTATGCCTAATCGACAAAATCACTTTAAATAATTTGACCGTTAAATAAAAAAGGATTGTTTTTCCCACGCTGAAAAACCTTATTTGTAATTAAAATAATTACGTTAAACCTAATATTACGAATATGCAAGCATTCTCAATTGGCAGATTAAATACATGTGACATTGTAATTAGTGACTCAAGTGTATCTAAAATGCACGCAAAAATCGACCATCAAAATGGACAAATCACGATCACCGATTTAGGGTCAACCAATGGGACCTTTGTCAACGGATCCAAGGTTTTTGGCACACAGACATTAAACCAATATGATATTGTCAAAGCAGGAAACGCACTTGTACCCTGGATGAACTATGTAGATTTCAGTGGTCGATCATCATCACCATCAAATATGCCATCAAATGACCAAAGCTCCTATATTGAGGTGCCTAGTGTAGGTGATTTTATGATTTATTTTCTCTTATTAGCCATTCCACTTGTCAACCTAATTATGGCGATTATTTGGGCTAACAAAGATGAGCCTAGTAATATTATAACAAAGAATTTTGCCAAAGCATGGCTTTGGTGGATACTGATTATAACCATTGTATATGGCTTAATCTTCCTAATTTTTGCTGGAGCTATTTTAGCTTCAATGTAATTATACCTTAATATAAAATCATATCCATAACATGAGCAACTACACTAAATGTCCTAATGGACACTTATATCCAGATACACAGTCAGCTTGTCCTTATTGCCCTAGTGGAAATGCGACAAGTATAACACAGTCAAATAACTTAGACAAAACATCCATTACTACACCGAATAATGGTGGTGGGGGAACTGATTTAAACAAAACTCAAATCACTGGCGGTAATGATGGTGGCGGCAATTTGGATGCGACACAGCTTTTTGGAGCACAAGCTTCCTCAGCAGGCGAGTCATTTGGAAAACCAAGAGATCTGAATCGTACCTTTATCCAGACGGATGAGGATTCTGCTGATGGAACTTTTGGAGAAGGAAGTGCGCGTCCTTCACGCAAAATTACAGCCTGGTTAATTTCCTATACTTTGGACCCGATGGGTGTAGATTTTAGAATCTATGAGGGCACGAACACGATCGGACGTGATCCTGAAAATACCATTTCAATTACGGAGGACAAGAGCATTTCTAGTAAGCATGTTTCTTTACTTTGCAGAAAAGAGCGCTTTTATTTAAAAGATGAAATGACCGCGAATGGTACTTTCATTAACGATGAGGACATCGAAATTGGAATCCCATATGAATTAAAAGATGGTGATAAAATCAAAATCGGGTCTACCATATTGAAGTTTAGAACAGCAATTTAACAAACTATGAACAAGTCAAAATGGATTTTAGCATTACTTTTTCAAGGGGTGCTCTTATTTTCTTATGCTCAAAAATTTGATTTCAATCAAGAATCATTTGATTTCAAAAAATTCCCATCTGTTACCTCAACAGCCTGGAATAGATCGATCTACCCTATCGATACGAGCTCATTTTCAATTAGAGAAAATGACAAGAAAGTTCAAATTAAATCCATTGTTGAAATTGGTGCCCCTGCTCAAGCTAAAAAGGCATCAAGTAAGACAGTTTTGATTTTAATTGAAAACCATTATTTGCCTAAAGGGGTCCAAGAAAGAGCCTTTTTTAAGACGGTACTTTCCATGGGTCTTTCAGGAAAAATCAATCCGAATGACAAAGTTTATGTAGCGACCTTTGATTGGTTTAGAGGCGGAAAATACCTTTTTTTAGAGGATACAAATCCGAGCAATAATGAGCAGGATATTCTTAGACTAGTAAACCAAATTAAACCTAAGTCATCTCTTCCAAATCTTCAGAAAGGGTCTGATATCTATTTCGCGATTGATGAAGCACTACAGTTCCTGGGTAAATCAAAAGATGCCTCCAGCAAAAACATCTTATTGTTGTCTGATGACTTACCCAATATTGCCAGTCAAAAAACCATCAAAGAGATTACCGATTTAAGCCAAAACATGGATATTCCCATCTATGCCATCGGTTATAATATGGGAGCAGCTCGTTATCAACCTGTCACTGAAAATGAAATTTGCAAGGTTACTAATGGGCAGTATTACGTAAGCAAAAGCAATAACATCTTTGAAACTTCTGACAAAATTGGTCGCTTTTTCGAAGATATGATCCAAAATTCCGCAGGTAAATATTACAACATTACCTATAGTTCTAACCTGACAAAAACAGGTGCTGAAAATGAAATTGGAATCTACCTGGATAACGTTAAGGTCCACACTACCGCTGTCAGTTACCCTTTTAATCTAATTGATTGGATCAAAGCCAATGTACTTTTATTCCTAGGTATCCTACTTGCTATCGGCCTATCTGTCTGGGGCGCTATGAGATTCATCAAGAACAATCAAGAGAAAAAAGCCCAAAGATTGCAAGAGATTCAAGAGAAAGATTATCTGCATAAGCAAGAGATCAATAACATCTTGGACAAACAGCGTGAAACAGAAGAAAAGATCGCTAGACAAAAAGCGGAACTTTTGGAACAACAAGAACAAGAACGTTTGGATGCATTAATGAAAAAGAAAAATGCATTTCCGCGTATCACTTATGATCACAATGGTAATCGAGGAGAATTCTATATAGACAAATCTACCTTTACTATTGGTCGTGATAAAGAATCAAATAACTTCCAAATTAACATCGCGTCAGTTTCTAGAAAACATGCGTCGATTAAATTCATGCCAGATGGCAAATTTATCATCCAAGATTTAGGTAGTTCTAATGGAGTACTTATCAATGGGCAGAAAATTGATTTTTCTCCCCTTGTGAATGGTGACCTTATTCAATTAGGGGATGTAAAACTTAAATTCAATATTTAAAGACGATGTCAAATACGAAATATATATTCAATCATGCTTCATTAAGTGATGTAGGGCTTGTTCGCCAGCTTAATGAAGATCGCGAGTTAGTCGTTAGAATCAATTCGGATTGCATCGCCTACATTGTATGCGATGGCATGGGTGGTCATGACAGTGGGGATAAGGCCTCTGAAGCTGCGGTTCGCTTTATTTCAGAGTATTTGACAACAAAACCTATTGAAAATACGACTATAGCGTTAGTTAATGCCATTAAGTTTGCCAACCAGCAAATTTACTTTGAGAGTAAGGTTAGCCCAACCAGCAAAGGAATGGGAACTACGGCGGTGGTCATGTTGCAATACCAAGACGAAGTTCACATTGGACACATTGGAGATAGTCGTGCTTACCTATTACACAATAATCAACTTGCTCAAATCACTAAAGACCACTCTGTCGTTCAAGGTATGGTGGACCAAGGATTAATTTCAGCAAGTCAGGCGGAACACCATCCGCGAAAAAACGAAATCACCAAGGCATTAGGTATACGCGAAAACGAAGAACCGTCTATTTCGAAAAATATCAAGGCCGTAAAAGGAGATCGTTTAGTACTTTGTTCAGATGGGCTATCTGGTTTGATAAGTCATGAGGTTTTTGAATCAACCTTAGTAACCCAAACTGACCCTAAGACTTGCGCCAAGCAATTAATCAACTTGGCTAAACAAGGTGGTGGCCACGATAATATTACCGTTCAGGTAATTGATGTAATGGAAAGTCCGCATAAACAAATAAAAGAATCGAAATCGAATCAAACTTTGATGCTATCAATAGCGGCAGGTTTTGTAGGCTTAATCGTTCTTTCCTTTTTTGGACTAAATTTGATCCAGAATCAATTTTTCGGCGGTAGTGGGGATGATCAAAAAATGGCTACCCCATCACAAGGAAAAGGCACAAGCAACACTAAATTAAAAAATTCGATAAGTGAAGATAGCTTAGAAAACGTACTTCACTTCACAAATGAGGAAGAACGCTATAAGGACTTACTAGAAGACCAGAATTATAAAGAATTAAAAGAATCGAATGTAATCGCTAAGTATGATTCTGTACATAAGAGGTTTGTTTTATCAGAACTATTAAAGGCAAAAATCAAACAATCGCGTCAGTCTAATAATACAACCCAAAAAGTAAAACCTGTTGTTAAAAAGAAAACGGATGCGGTGCAAAAAAATTCTTCCGACACCACAAAAAAAGGTTCAGCCGATCCAAAAGTAACCGTAGTTATTCCTAAGAAAACAGGTGAAACTGACACTTCTAAAAAAAATAAAGTACTTCCAAAAAAGAAGAAAAAAAAGAAATCAAATTGATTTTCTCCAGAAGTAATAAATTGAAATTTAGTTTAAGTAAACCCAATGAGATTAGGACAGTACGATACCATTCAAACGCTAAGTGAAGGAGCTTCCGGGATTGTATACCTTGCAGTTGATACGCATTCTGGATATCCAGTGGCAATCAAAGTATTAAGGCAATCATTTCATGGGAATTCTGTAGCGGTAGAAAAATTCAAAGAAGAGGCGAATAAATACCTCTATTTGAATCATCATAATATCGTAAAACTCAAAGATTACAATTTGAATCCTCCCTACTTGGTGATGGAGTATATTGAAGGGCTTACTTTAGATGAATATGTTAAGAATCATTATCCGACGGGGATACCAGAGAAATTAGCCATTCAAATTATGATTCAGATTGTGGATGCCATCTCGTATTCTCATTCGCAAACCAAGCCGGTGCTACATCTCGATTTAAAACCGGCTAACATCATGATTAATAAAAACGGACTTGTAAAAGTGATTGATTTTGGCATTTCCCGTGAATCAGGCCAAGTTAATCATGCTATGTTTGTAGGAAGCCCCTACTATATGAGTCCAGAACAGGTTAATAACGCGAATGTCACCCAACTTTCTGACATCTATTCTCTGGGATTAACTTTCTATTTCTTGTTGAAAGCCAAAGTTCCCTATGATCCAAGTTTGGGAATAGAAGAGGTTTTTTCCAAGAAATTAAAAGGCGACTTAATTGGAATCAATTCGAAAAATTTCTCGGTTAACATAGCCAATATTATCAGTAAAGCAACCATAACAAATACCGCTTATCGTTTTCCAAATTGCCTAGAATTCAAAAAAGCACTCGTTTCACTTTTATAATTTGATATCATGATTAATGCCATTATTGCGAACTACAAAGTGATTTCCGTCTTAGGAGAAGGAGGAATGGGATCTGTATACTTAGGTCAGCACATTCACGTAGATAAAAAGGCAGCCATTAAATCATTGCACAAGCGCTTACTAAGTAATGAGCAAATCAAAACTAGGTTTTTAAATGAGGCCAAAACAATGTCGGGATTAAAACAGCCCAATATTGTTGAATTATATGATTACGAGGAAAACGATGCCGGGTGTTTTTTGATTATGGAATATGTAGATGGTATTCCATTGGATGAATATATCATCAAAGAATCTGGACCTATTCCTACCGAAAATGCGATTAAAATTTTCAGTGGCATGTTGAAAGGGTTTGCTTATGCACACAAGAAAAAAATCGTGCACCGGGATGTAAAACCGTCGAATATCATCATTTCAAAGGACTTTAAAACGGTGAAAATTCTGGACTTTGGCATCGCAAAAATACTAGATGACAACAATCGGAATTTGACCAAAGACGGAACCCAAATGGGGACGGTATATTACATGAGTCCAGAGCAAGTGCGTGGTGAAGCTTTGGATAAATTAAGCGACATTTATTCTCTAGGGGTGACCTTGTTTCAGATGTTGACGGGTATCAATCCGTATGCTAAATACAACACAGAACTAGACATCTATTTAGAAATCACTAAAAAGCCTTTACCTAACGTTCAAAGCATCTATCAATTTGCCTCTCAAGAACTGAATGCAATCATTCAAAAGGCTACGCAGAAAGATAAAAAGGATCGTTTCCAGACTTGCGAGGAATTTTTAGAGGCCATTAACCAGATCGGAAATCCGACTTCTACCTTTGGAGCAACGATAATTACTACACCTCCTACAACCGTTGGAACACCCGTTGGAACGGGAGGCATGGAGTTCGAACCTCCGACACCATTTTGGCAAAATAAAAATGTAATTGTGGCAGCAGTACTGGCGTTGATTATCTTAGCTGGTGGTGGATATTATTTTACACGCGATTCGCCAGAGCAGGTAGCTTCTGCTGAAACTATTGTGGCCCCTGATACCACTGTCAGTACGCCGGCAGGAGTTCCTGCAGCTACTCAGCCTGCAGCAGTTGCCACTCCAGATATATCTGCAGTGGATACAGCAAGTGTACAAGCAGCTCCACAATCGGTGGACGTAAAAATGTCTGTCAGTGGGTCTGATCTTTCTTCATTAAGTAACAGAATAAAAGAGGAATCTGCTCGAATTTTAAGTAATAATCCCTTTTTATATCCCGTGGGGGTTAGACTAAATCTTGCATCAATGTCTTTTTCTTGCCGTTTTGAAGAGCGATCCGCACCAACTAACCTGATTAAATTAGGGTTATATTTTGGCCCAGAAAACGTGGGTTGCGAGAGTTGTGAAAAAGTGCTTCAAAATAACGCAGGATCTGTGGTGTTAGCCAGCCAAAATCATGGGGGATATGACGCGCAGGTGATTGGCATTAGGTAAAACAATATTGGATCAAACTGATGAAATGATTTGTTCTGAGCTTACAAAAAATATCAATCTACACTAACTTAAAATCTTCCCTACTACAAGCTTGTAATTTCCGGCCACGGGTTCTATTACTCCCCATCTTTGTTTCAAGTTTTCACCTAAACAATTCGAAAAAATGAAAAACAAGAAACAGGATGCCATGCTACACCGCTTTTATAAAGAAACAGGGACCTGGTATATTGATCTCCCCTCCTATTTAAACGCGGGATTAGGTACTAAAGCAAACTTGATGATGGTCGCTGGAGCAGATACTTTTTTAGACCAATTGTCTAACCAAGGAACTGAAGTAACTCTGCACATTGACACCACTCCCTATTCAGATCAGACTTATGCTTTGAAGAAAATTGGTATGGGAAAAGACCAAGAATTATTAGTGGCTGTCGGCCATGCACCTGTTGACTATGGTGCTTATTATAAGGCAGATCAAAATGGTCATATGTTATGGCTGTGTCCTGTTACTGAATATGTTTTTGGAGGAGACTACCCAGAAAACATCTACCTACATGTCGTGACTGAAAAGCCTAAAACATTTTACCACATCATTGCAGATGAGAGTGGATCAATGGCGGATTGTCATGAGCAGACTATTAATGGTCTTCTGGAACAATGGAATAAAATCAGAGAACTACAGGCCAAATTCCCTGAACAAGAAATCCGAGTGGGATTAACCTTCTTTAATAGCCACGTTAGACCGATTTTTAATAACCTAAGTGTTCCTCAAATGGCCCTGCAAGCCATCCCCACTTATCGTCCTAATGGCAATACGGCATTATTAGATGCCATCGGGAAGACCATCCATCAAGTGGAACAATTAATGACTTCTCCACTGGATTCCGCGGTTATTATCATTTTAACGGACGGATATGAAAATGCATCCCAAATATTTATCTTGCAGCAGATCCGAGAATTAATATTGAACAAAGAGGTGAGTGACCGGTGGACATTTTCTTACCTAGGTGCCACCTTAGATGCGGTGGAAATGGCAGAGCTCCTGCATATCAAGCGGCAAAATGCGCTATCTTTTGAAAAGGGAAATATGCAGCAAGATGTTTGGAATAGGCTTTCGAATTCGATGGATCATTACTTAGACAAAAAACGCCGGGGTGCTTCTCTGGATGATTTATACGAGAATAAATAAAGATGAAAGCAATACTATTTCGGGGGGAAGACGTTAATGAAGAAACTTTTGACGCGGTCTTGCAATTGCTGCAAGCTATCGCCGGAATGAATTCGTTTGTTGGCAACGCAGAACCCCTCCTCTTGCCTAATAAGCCAATTCTAGCTTGGGGGAATCTGTTTGACTTATGCCAAACAGCGCGCCTGAATAATAGCGTTGAATCTGACAGCTTTGTCTTTGTCATCACGGAGAAACCAAACGAGAATAATTTCTTTGGTTACTTGGATCCGAACAATCCTAAGAATGGATTTATTCATGCGGGGGATTGGGAGAAATTCATTCATTGCCCTCCAGAATTACCTGTGGCATACCATATTTTGGCCTTAATGGTGCAGCATTATATCATCCAACGCGAAAGCCAATTAGCCCAAATTCTACACAAAGAGCCCATCGGTTGCGTGAATGATTATTGCAAAAACAAACGGGAGGTGATTCTGAAAATGCGGACGGCTGATATTTGCCCATCCTGCATGGAGATTTTGTCCCAAAAGCTTAGTCCGCCGGAAATGAACCATGTGTTTGATTTGCTAGAATCTTTGCGAATTAAGATGCTTTTTGCACAAAATATGCGGCAACATATTGAACCCAGTCCGTTAGTCGTCACTACTGAAAATACCTTAGTGATTCCCGCCTATGGGAACTTGGAGATTCGCATGACACCTTTGGAAAAAACGTTGTATTTGTTGTACATGCGCTATCCCGAGGGCATACATTTAACAGATTTGATAGATCACAAAACAGAATTACAAGAGATTTACGCCAACATCTCGTCACTAGGATCTTTAGAAGAAATGCGGCAATCCATCGATGACTTATGCAACATTACTTCGAATTCGATTTCTGAGAAAATCTCTAAAATCAAGGGACATTTTGAGCGCGCTCTGGGGAAAGAATTAGCGAAGCATTATTATATTCAGGGTCGACGAGGGGAACGGAGGAGGATAGGGGGGTAGTTGATCTATTAAATAAAATACCGTCAAATAAATTTTATTTTGCCAATTCACATTATCCAATAACTTGAATCCTAGTTATTGGATTAAAATACAATTAAGAACTAAAATAATGAATATTCCATTCCTATTTAATTCAGCAGACCATATCAGATATGAAAATGGAGTAGTAGTTTCCGGGCCACATGGAGGTGCTCCTAGAGCAATTAAGGTGGAATCAAACATATCTGGAGGCAAAGGATTTACTGTAACAATTTACAATACTGATGAACAATACGTAGTTCAAATGACTCCAAAGCAAATGGAGATTATAAAACAAGATCGAAATCAAATAATTTTAAGAGGTTTTGGTAGTGACTTTTTTGGAGGGTCATTCACAGATTATGGTTTAACTATAAATTATATTGATGATGAAATTGATAATTGTATTTTACATTTATTAGACAGAAACGTAGATATTAAATATTTAAAATCAGAAATAGATATTGATGAGGAAATTTCTCCGGCACTGATGTTGAATTTCGAAAATGCTAGCAGATATCTTCAAGATTTTATTAGAATTCCACAAAATGTAAGAATTGAAACTGCCACTAAAACAGATGAGCTAAACAATATTGGAGTTGACTATTATGAAGATGATGATATAGCAAACGCGATCAAATTCTTTAACAAAGCTTTAGATATATTTTCATTAAACGATGATGCTTTGAAAAATTTAATCGTTTGTTACAGAGCAAAATATGATTTTGAAAAAATGCAAAAAGCTCAAAATGTACTTGAGATAGTTAGAAGATTGGGGCTTTAGTTTTAGATGTTTAAAAGTACTTAAACGAATTAGGTATTTACCTGATTAGCTACAATAGTTCCATTTAACAAAAAGGGATTCCATTCTAAGCGAGTTTATAGAAATGCTAACGGACTTTATATCACAACAATAAAAGATCTATTCAACAAATAATGATATACATTCACAATAATTAATTAAAATGGAACAAAGAGACTTATTTGGAAACATTATTTCACCTACTCCAAATGAAAAAATCATGACAGGGCTAACAAAAATTATAAACGGTGAATATTTGTTCTATCGTAACTTTTTTTCAAAAGCTGAAAGTGATATGTATTTGCAAACATTGCAAGAAAATATTGATTGGAAACAAGAGTCAATGAATATGTATGGGAAACAAGTGAATTTTCCACGTTTGACAGCTTGGCATGGAGATACAAATAAACCTTATTCATTTTCTGGTATAACTTTAAAACCTAGAACCTGGACTAAAGAACTTATAACTATAAAAGAAAAAATTGAACCTTTATCAAAGGTTGTTTTTAATAGTGTTCTTCTTAACCGTTACAGAAGCGGCAATGACTCTATTTCTTGGCATACGGATGCAGAAAAGGAACTTGGCCTAAACCCGGTTATTGCATCTGTGAATTTTGGAGCAACTAGAAAATTTCAATTAAGACACTTACATAATAAAGAGAAAATCGAAATAGAATTAACTCATGGTAGTCTTTTAATAATGCAAGGAGAACTTCAACATTATTGGCAACATCAAGTACCTAAAACTAGTAAAGTGGTAGGAGAAAGAATCAACTTGACTTTTAGAGTCATAAAGTTATAATACCAATGCTGCAGTACTTAAATGAAATAGAGTCGCTATCAAATCCTAGTTTTCAGCAAATCAGGAAAATTGCGTCCAAATCCTTATTTCACCTAACCGAAGTCGAAAAAGGAAAATTATGGAATGCATTAAATCGAGGTGTGGATTTATTAAATACCCACGAATTAATGTGCCAATATATTTACTCTTTTGGAAATATGCATGAAGCAAAAATAAAAACGGCTTTATCTTCTATTAGTAATCCAAAGGAAGTATTTAATTCAGATTTATCAATCGTAGATTGGGGTTGTGGTCAAGGTTTAGCAACTGTATGTTTTTTTGATTTTCTTAAAAGTCAAGGGATTCCCAATCACACTAAAAAAGTTATTTTAATAGAACCATCTGAACATGCATTAGAGCGTGCAAAACAACATGCAAACCTTTACCTAAAAGATGAAACAAAAATCAAATGTATAAGCAAATATTTAGATGATGTAGAAAAAGAAGACATTAAAACAAACCAAACAATTACAGTTCATTTTTTCTCAAATATCCTTGATGTTCCACAAATTGACTTAAAAAAATTAGCTCAACTTGTCGGAGAAAACATAAACGGAGAACATTATTTTTTCTGTGTAAGTCCATTAATTGAAGGAAGAAGCCACAGGTTAGATGCATTTTACAATTATTTTAATTCCCCTACAGTCCTTTCTAATGTAGAGCAGAGTGAAAATAAATTAGACCTCTTAGCAGAAGACTCCCACGGAAAGGATGTTTTCAGAAAATATACTCTAAAACTAAAGGTATTTAAGTTTGAAAAAGGTAAAGCTTACTATATCCCAATAAACTATTATCCATCCGTACAATTCCACGCAGGATATTATTTAGATTGCCTTAGAAGCCAGCGTGATAATTTGGCCAAACTATCTGACTTTGAAGTTTCAGCACCTTTTGACATTGGAGCAAATGTATATGAAGATGTAAATCCAATATTAGCCGTTATTAACAATATTATTACACGAGGATTACCAACAAAAGCAAGTCCCTATGTTGAATCTATATTTTCTTCGTTTGGAAATACACTTCAACAAAATGATTCTGGCTCAATCATTTTCGAAAACAAAAATGTTGATTTAAACAATTTACAATTAACACAGTCTCCCATTTCTATTGCTCGTTTGCAAAAAACGATAATTGAAGCAATCCTAACTAAGAAATTAGATGTTCTACAAAATGAATGGAAAGTTTTAGTTAAAGAAAATGATGCGCCTTGTGCTGCAATTGCTTTTGAAGATTTAAAACAAATGTTCGATAATCTAACATCAATGAGTGTTGATTTTGATTATTTAAAATTCCCTAATGTAAGATTAGACATAATTGGTTCACAAGAATATTTAAATTCTCCACTTCATTTAGATATTAAACCCGTCTTAACTGCAACAACGCAACAAAAAAACAAAGAGTATGATTTAGTGATCGATATTTCAATGGGCCCGTTGGAAAACAATCAAAATATTACTTTTAGTGAGTTTCATTGTAATAATCATTGTTATTTCAATATCCGATCTGCAAAAATATACAGAAATCAAAGGCATATTTATACATCGGACACTATTGAATACAAGCCATTAACAACAAAAGATCAACAAGGCAATTATAAAAATATTGAGGATAATAAAGTACGTCTACAATACTTTGCTCAATTGCTTTTCCGAAAAGAAGATTTTCGTCAAGGTCAACTTCCTATTTTAAATAGAGCCTTACAAAACAAAAGTGTTATTGGCCTTTTGCCAACTGGTGGCGGCAAGTCCTTGACATATCAACTAGCTGCAATGTTGCAGCCGGGAGTAACACTAATAATTGACCCATTGCGGTCATTAATGAAAGATCAATATGATGGACTATTAAATGTAGGAATTGACACCTGCACTTTCATTAACTCGACGTTATCTGCACAGGAAAAAGACGAAAGAGAAAAGCAAATGCAAACCTCTCAAATGCAATTTGTTTTTCTTTCGCCTGAACGTTTATGCATTTATAAATTTCGTGAAAGGTTAAAAACAATGCGAGAAATGAATGTTTATTTCTCTTATGGGGTAATAGACGAGGTGCATTGTGTTTCTGAATGGGGCCACGATTTTCGTTTTTCTTATTTGCATTTAGGACGGAATTTATACAATTACGTTTTACCAAAAAACAAAGACAAACGATTAACATTGTTCGGATTAACCGCAACAGCTTCCTTTGACGTACTTGCAGATGTAGAACGTGAATTATCCGGTAATGGTGCTTTTGTTTTAGACTCAGATACTACAGTCCGATATGAAAATACCAATAGACTGGAACTTCAATATAAAATCGAAAAAGTTCCTGTTATTTATGAAACTGACAAATACTTTGATCAAAAAGGGTTGTTGGACCAATCATTAGGTAAAGCTGTAAATATTAGTGACAAATGGGCTGTTTATAATTCTAAAAGAGACTTTTTAACTAATTACATCAGTCAAGTTCCACACTTTGCAAATGAATTACAATCGGAAACAGCTATAAAAAGAATAAAAACACAATTCAATGAAAGACAAAACACACAAGAAGATACAAGTAAAATAAATTTAATCGTTGATTTCCCTATTGATTTTTATAAGCCCAATAATGAATACAATCAAGCTGGAATAGTTTTTTGCCCCCACAAAAACAATACGGGTATTTCAGTAAATGAAAATGCAAGTTCTATAAAAGAGCATACTTCACAAGTAGGTACATTTATGGGAAGCGGCGATAGTGATGATGCAGATGAAATTGATAAAGCTTCTTTTGAAAATTTAGAACTTTTTAGGGATAACAAATTACCATTTATGATAGCTACAAAAGCGTTCGGGATGGGAATTGACAAACCTAATGTTCGTTTTACTGTAAACATGAATTATTCAAGCTCTCTTGAGAGTTTTGTGCAAGAAGCTGGTCGAGCAGGACGTGATAAAAAAATTGCTTTAGCAACTATTTTGTTCGCCGATTACAAGTTAGTTAGGATAAGTTCGAGATTTCAAGCAACTCAATTTCCATTAGGAATCATAAAAAACAAATGGTTTAAGGAAGAAGATTTACACCAAATTTTGAAACACTATAGAATAGACGTAGAACACGAATATTTAGACTACTTTACCCCTCAGCACGATTTGGTAAAATTGAGATGTGAAGTAGATAATAAAAAATTTGCTTTTGGAGAATGTCACATCTGTCCACAAGTGAATAATTGCAATCTTAGTAAAGTTCCAAAAGAAGCTAAAGGGTTTCAGTATTTCAAAGATTTAGAGGAAATATTAAAAAATAACGGTTTAGATTTTCAAAAGAAAAATTTAGAATATGTGAGTGCTGATTATGAAACAGTAATGTTTTTTTATAACAACAATTTCAAGGGTAGTTTGATTGAAAAACAAACTATGCATACAATACTTAGTAAATCAGAAGCAAGGTATTTCATTGACGATAACGAAGAAATAAAAATTAATGAGATAGAGACGGTAAATAATTTTTTGCGAAAATTACTCTCTGTTGAAATTGGCACAGAAATCGTTGCATTTATTTCTTACAAAGGAAATTATGCAGATTACGCAAAGGCAATCTACCGTATGTGTTGCATTGAATTAATTGATGACTTTACACAAGATTATAGTTTACAACAATTTAGAATCGTAACAACGCGTAAAGCAGATGGTAAATATTTCGAGGGTTTAAAAAAATTTCTAGAGCGATATTATTCTTTCGAAAGAGCGAATGAAGAAATCGAAAAAGTACCTAACTATAAAGGAGAAAATGAAATACATAAATGCCTATCATACCTAACAGAATTTATTTATGAAAAAATTGCTGTTAAACGTAAAAGAGCCATTGACGATATGCGTACTTTTTGTATTCAAGGCATAAATGAAACAAAAGATTGGAAAGAGGTAAATGAGGATTTAAAAGATTTCATTTACTATTATTTCAATTCGAAATTTGCACAAGACGACTATATAACTGAAAAAGGTGAGCCTTTTTCACTAACAACTGATTCCGATAAAGGAAAAATATCATCGTTTGATATTTTGTTTAAGTATTTACGTGTAATAAATGAAGACGTTTACGGTTCAAGTGGTTCACCGAAAGACAGTGTGAAGCATTTGCAAGGTGCCGTTCGTTTAATCCGCAGGTCTCTTACGGACAATAATCCAGCACTTGCAATGTTAAATGCTTTTTGTTTAGCTTACATTGGAACAAATAAAAACGAAGCACTGGAACAAGAATTAGAGAATAGCTACAAAGAGAGCTATCGGGATTTCTATTTAAATAACTCTAACAAAGAAATATTTTACTTAGAAATTGAAAAGTTGACATCTAAATTACAATTGAGTCATATCCCCAAAAATACAATAATTAAAATGCACAATTGGAAAACTGAATGTGAATTGGAAATACATACTAATTGGTTACATAATTTCAAAGAAAAATATACAAACGCATAATGAGTACAACAAACGAGAGTATTTTAAAGTCTTTAGCCAGCTTAGAACAGAATTTAAATGACATTAATTCTGCAAAGGAACAAGTAAACAATGTTGTTAAAACAACGGGAAACTTAGGTGAAATAATAGAAACATATCAGAAAAGTTTTGAGCGTTTGGCAATCAATGTCCAAGCCGTACTAGATGATTCAAGAAAATTTAACCTTGATTCGATTACAAAACTTTCTGAGCAAACAACAACCTTTAGTAAGGAAATAACAAAACTTACTGAATTAGATGTTTCAAAGTCTTTAAAATCAATAGAGAATGAAACAATAAAGCAATTTCAGCAAAATTTAAGTAAACCACTTGAAAGCTTAGATAGGCAAATAAAGAATATCGAGAATGAGGTTGCAAAACTAACAGAATTTGATTTAAAAGATTCGTTTAGCAATGTTGAAAAACAAGTTGTTAATCAATTCAATACAGCCCTAAAAGAAAAACTTGTGAGTCTTGACAATAAAGTTTTGGACTTCCAGTCAAAAATTGAAGAATTAAAAGCACAAATACTAAAAATAGAGAATTTTGACTTAGAATCTCAGTTTTCGCGCATTCTGAAAACCTTGACTAATTATTCAGAAAATCAAAGTTCCCTTTTAACTGAAAGATATAATGAAGTAAAAAGCCTTAATCACAATATTCTTTTACGACTTAATCAGCAAGACAAAGAAATTAAAACTTTGAAAATTCTTTTATTATTGACGATTGGAACAGTAATAATTAGCATAATCATTAATTTATTTCTTTAAACTTAATTCCATTGGCAAATCGGCAAACGCAACTTTAGTGATTGAATATTAAACAAAAGATAAAGAGACAATAAACAGAGCAATAAGAAATAACTATTGAAGTAAATAAATTCAAAATCATTCAAGAATAATGCAAAACTATATTTCAAATCTACTTCCAAGAATTCTTTCATACAGCAGTAGATTGAGTAAAGAGGAATTAATTGTGGATAAAATTTTTCACTTATTAAATGACAATAACGATATCCATCAATATACATTTTTAAGAGGCGGAGAACTGGTGTTATCGATAAATGGTAAAATACCATCAGGAAATCTTTCTTGGAGATTATTACCTACTGGACAGCTTTTTATTGATAGAGGTAAAGATAGAATCACATTAGATTTTGATTTTTTACACCCAGAAGTCCTAATTATGAAAATGGGTGGAACTCAAGAATTGCCATTCGTGATTTTTAATAAATCAGAAATTCCAGATAGTAATGTTATTAAATATCTAAAGCTATTTGAAGCTAAAAAGACTAGTACAAAGGTTTATGAAATAAATGAAACTATATATAACCAAATAGAACTAGAAGAAGTATTACTGAACGTTAATGGTAAACCATTCTCTGGGGAAATCCTCTCGAATGAGTATGAATTGGATTCATATAATAGGGAGTTATTGATCCAAGATATTTTACATTATAATGACGGAAAATGTATAAAAACAGAATACATAGTTAAATACAAATGGGATAATTTTCGCTTACCGTTTAAACAGACAGATAAATATCAATTTACTATCGGAGATAAATTTTTGGGCGATTCAAGTAATAGCCAAATGAAATTCTTAATTAACAGAAAAGAAATTTATATTGATGGAGAAACTATTTATTTGGATGATAAACAAACCATCATTAAAATCAAAAAAGATCGTTCTGTTGAATATTTATTAATTGGTGTTGTATTAATAATAGCTGGCTTAATACTAGCAGGTTTATTATCAAATTAATAAATCCGTTCAAAATTATTAGGTGAACTCATAATTCATTTAACGGTAAAACAGTCAACCAAAAACGAGCGCTATAAATTTAAACATTAGTTAGATATCTAGGCTAGTTTGAAAATAATTTCAAATCTTTCTTAATCAAATCTAAATATTCTCATTGATATATTATTTAATAAAACTAAACATGAAAACCATCCTTTTATTTATTTTTATCCTTGCATCAAATAGTATTTTAGTTGCACAGGAAAATTTTCAAACTTTCCATAATGCTGGATTTAAGGTAAAGTGTGGCTGTCAATTTTATGTAAATAATTTATTCATTACAATGGCCAAGCAAAATGGGATTAACAATATTTTGTATGCATATATATGTGGGGAAAATAAGGAGAGCTCAGAACTTGGTGTTGCCAATAATATAAACATAACCGACGAGAGCGCCTCTTATAACAGAATAAGTCCATCTAATTATGATTATTTTGAGAAAAAATCCTTAGAAGCATACGCAAAAAATCTTAGCAATGCAGGATTCACTTACAATTACATCTCATATAAAGGAGTAACAGCCTTAGAATACACTTTTGATCAACTTGGACTACCAACGAAAGCTTTGTTTTTTCTAAAAAACAAAAAATCCTATTTAATTCAGTCAGGCTCAAGAACCAACTTAACGTCAAAATTCAACCTATTGAAGTATAGTTTTGAGTTTCTCTAAAAAACTGTCATTTGTTTCAAAATGAAAACCAGTTCAACTCTTAAGGTAGTTTATAGTTAAATTAGAAATCATCCTAAAACATTTTATTCCCTCATTCTAAAGGGAATAAAAAAATGTTATGATAAAGAATTCAATTTGCCCTTTGAAGTGGCAGGTAAAGTTTAACTATTATTGGCTTGAATATTTACACTAAATTTTTCATCCAAATCACATTATTAGCAACCCAATAGATAATTAATAAAACGGTTACTACAATTCCAATAATTTTAAGTGTTTGATTTTTTATAGATAATGGGATTAGTATGAAAGATATATTTTGAAATATCCACAATGTGCCTTGAAAATATGCGAAAGGACTCATGTATAAGTTGTCAACTAATTTTTCAATTGCAAATTGAATTAGAGTTAAAAAGATCGTTACTATTGAAAAAATCAATAGCATTAAATCAGCGGATGAGATTTTTGAATTTGCGGATAAAGGAGGAAATAACAAATTCTTTCCACATTCCTTACAGAATTTAGCTCCATCTTCATTTGATGCATTACAATTTAAACAATCCATATTTTATAGTTTAAAGGGTTTTTTAATGAAAGAAGTTTACACTATTTCAATCAATACTTTATTTAAAATTACTCAAATATAAATAAATGAAAGTTTTAAATATTTTGAAAATTGAATTACGAAGTATTTCACAATAATTACAAATTATTATGAAGCATCTGAACTAAATAAACAATTAGTCCAAATTCTAACATCTTTATGTTGGGAGTATGTCGTTTCAACAACGTACAAATTAAACATATCAATGCAACTAAATGCAATGTAAACAAGGGAGTGACAGCTCCATTCCATTCCGCTGTCAGCCCACAGGGCATCTAGCACAAAGCCTTTCACCATTCGCTTTGCGAACAGTGACACTTTTTTAATGGGCGTCCGTTCAGTCTCGCTAGCGGAATTCACTTCCGCCCATTAAAAAAGCCCCTCAGCTAACGCTGAGAGGCTTCGTAGAGGGGAAGGGATTCGAACCCTCGGTAAGCTTGAGACCTACACACGCTTTCCAAGCGTGCTCCTTAAACCACTCGGACACCCCTCTATAAGCGCCCGTGGGGTTGCAAAAATAGCAAATTATTTCGACGAATCGAAAAAGGAATCAATATCCTTCTTGAATTGGATCAAGGATGGTTTGTGGATATAATACATATGTCCAGATTCGTAGTATTTAATGTCTACACGGGAGCGTTGTTCGGGGCGCAAGAACATATGCTCGATATCGTAGACCGCTGTGAAGTACGGGGTTGCGAAATCGTAGTAGCCACAGCCAAGGTAGACTTTAAGGTTTGGATTTTTGGCCATCGCATCGCGAAGACTTTCGGCGACGTTCAGGTATTTATTTTGGACATTTTTGTAGGACCAAGGGTATACTTCGCCGAAGACGTTGTAGCCTTTCTCCTCGGTGAACTTCAATTCTTTAGATAGATAGTCGTTAATCGTGGCGGTGAAAGGTCCATCGATGTTTGTGAATGATGGATCGAAATCGACGTATTCACCTGCGTCATCTAGGTTACGGCCGGTGAAACGAGCGTCTAAACGACCGATGGAAAGCCCGTCTGCGCGGCGCAAGGCTTTGTAGAAACGGTTTTCGTCTAGGCGTAGATTTGCTTGAAGGCAAAGCTCTTTGGAAAGGCCCGTGTAATAAGCCATCTTCTCAGCAATGGCCGTTTTTTCTGCGTCAGACATCCAGCCGCCTTTGATTAATGCGGTGGCATAGGGTCCGATCGCCCATTGCTCGGATTCCTTTAATACGTCTGCGATGGGTCGCGCTTGTAAGGCTGGCGCTAATTTTTTGTGGTACCAAGCGGCTGCCGTATAAGATGGAATATATAAAGCACGAGGCAGATCATTTCCGATGTTATAATCGTTTGTGCCAAAGTTTAAGACAGCCGAGATTAAGATGACACCATTGATATAGATGCGGTGTTCGTCTTGCAAGAATTTCGATAATCCTGCGGCGCGCGTGGTTCCGTAGCTTTCGCCGGCTAGGAATTTAGGTGAGGCCCAGCGGTCGTAGCGGCTTAAGAAGTTGCGCACGAAATCACCTACGGAATTGATGTCTTCTACATAACCGTGGTATTTGCTTGAGGATTCACCCACCGCGCGGGAATAGCCGGTTGAAACGGGGTCGATGAAGACTAAATCCGTTTTGTCTAACCAAGAAAATTCGTTAGGAATATAGGAATAAGG
>JAHEHJ010000086.1 GCA_024644655.1 Flavobacterium sp. | reverse complement strand
CCAATTGTTACCTATATGTCATCCCTACGGGATTGATAGTTTATAAGAATAGAACAGCGTATCTTCAATTAGGAAGTCTATAGCTCAAGAGTAAGTTTACTTCTTAAACGGACTCACATATAAAATGGACAGCTACTTTTTTCTCTAGTCTGTAGCTTTAATGAGAAAAAGAGAGGAGTTCTTAAAATATGGAGTACTATTCTTGTATACTCAAATGCTATTGCATGTTATAAAAAGTGTAGTTACTTGATATATTTTGACTAATTAAGGTAGTCTAAACACTTTTGAATTACTTTTTTATCGCCTAATATTTTACGATGCCCCAAACCATTAGTTATATAAAGCTCGCTTTGTGAGATAAAGGAATGTATATGATATGCTGCTTTCACAGGTACATCAGTATCATTCTCATCGTGTATTAATAATAGTGGTATGGAAATCTTATCGGCATTAAAATGACTTGCATAACTTTCCATAGATCCATAACTTTTTCTTTCAAAATAGGCTTTTAACTTTAGTCCTATGTTTGGCTTTAAATGTAGTTTTAAAACAAAGTCATCTATAATATCTTGAATAATATCTCCACTAGCTATAATAATGGCTTTTTTTATTGGAAATCCTTGTTTTAAAACATTAAGAAGTGACATACCCCCTAAAGAATGTCCAATTGCATATTCAAAAGGGCCATATTTTTTTTCGATCTCAAATATAGATTCAATAAATTCAGGCATTAAAGTGCTTCTACCTGTAGATTTTCCATGAGCGGGAGCATCAAAACTGATGATTTTAAATCCTTTCTCAATAAAAGCATCTGCAATCTTAACCATCTGCGTGCCTCTCCCAGACCAACCATGAACTAACAAAATGTTTCGACTACCTGTACCATAACTATACATTTGTATTTCTTTTTTTAAGGAAGGTATAATAAGTCGCTCTTTAGTGCTGTTAGCTAACATCTGCCATTCTCGCTTTGGAATTTTATGTTTTATAGGTGTGGTAAATAGGAAAGCAGCAAATCGTGTCGCAAGTTTTGGTGAAATTGCTTCTAATAATTTAGCGGTATAGCGAATTGCTTTAGGAATGTGTAACGAGGGAACGCTATTTTGGTTTATTTTTGTCATTTCAATAAATTTTACTTCCTAACCGAACTTGAAATTATTTTTTTTAAATTTAAGCATCATAAATATAAGTCAAAATGCAAAATCAAACCCGAATTATTATTGAAAATGTAACACCACAATTGGATGGAGGTGCTTTTTTTATTAAACGAATTGTTGGACAAACTATAGTAGTTCACGCCAATGTTTTTGCAGATGGACATGATGTGTTGGCTTGTTGTGTAAAATACAAACATGCCTCTGATAAGAATTGGGAAGAAATTCGTATGACCGAAATAGGAAATGACGAATGGACAGTAGAATTTCAAGTAAATCAACAAGGTTTTTACTCCTATTATGTAGAAGGATGGGTTGATTATGCACTCAATTGGCAACACGGTACCGAGCGTAAAATTGAAGATAACCAACAAGTAAAATCTGAATTGTTAGAAGGAGCAGAATATTGTCAAGCTATTTTAAAAGTAGCCAATACTTCTGAAAAAAAATATTTGACAAATGCTATTAAAGCTTTTCAAGATGAAAATTTATATCAAGAAGGAATTCAAATAGCTTTATCCTCAGAATTGCATACTATTTTCCATAAATACCCTACACGTACTTTGGCAAATAAATCAATGGAACTGAGAGCTTATGTAGATCGAAAAAAAGCTCTTTTCAGTACGTGGTATGAATTCTTTCCTCGTTCTTCCTCTCCTGAACCTGGAAAACATGGAACATTTAAAGATTGTGAAAAACTACTGCCTCGTGTTGCTGCTATGGGATTTGATACTTTATACTTTCCGCCAATTCATCCCATAGGAGAAGTGAATCGTAAGGGTAAAAACAACGCCACTAACGCAGAACCCGGTGATGTAGGATCACCTTGGGGAATAGGTTCTCAATTTGGTGGCCATAAAGCAACACATCCAGAATTGGGTACTCTAGAAGATTTCAAATCATTAGTTGCTACAGCTAAAGAATTGGGTATTGAAATTGCAATGGATTATGCATTGCAAGCAGCACCTGACCATCCTTATGTTAAGGATTTTCCACAATGGTTTAAGTGGCGTCCAGATGGAACGGTTCAATATGCAGAAAACCCTCCTAAAAAATACCAAGACATTCAACCAATCTATTTTGAAAGTGGTGATTGGAAAAACCTGTGGAAAGAATTATTAGATGTGGCCTTGTTTTGGGTAGAAGAATGTGGTATCCGTGTTTTTAGATGCGATAATCCACATACCAAGCCATTTTATTTTTGGGGTTGGCTGATAGCAGAAATCCAAAAGAAACACCCAGACGTATTATTTTTAGCTGAAGCGTTTACCCGTCCTAAAATAATGCATGAATTGGCCAAACAAGGATTTACTCAATCCTATACGTATTATACTTGGCGGAATACTAAAGCTGACTTGGTGGAATATATGAATGAGTTAACCCAAACGGAACAAAAGGACTTTTTCCGTCCTAATTTTTGGCCGAATACTCCCGATATATTGCCTTATGCATTGCAAAGTGCACAAGAAAGCATCTACCTTCACAAGTATTTTCTAGCTGCCACATTGAGTTCAAGTGTAGGAATTTATGGACCCGTATATGAATATATGGTTTCAGCAGCTATGCCAGGTAAAGAAGAATACCACAATTCAGAAAAATATGAAGTGCAACATTGGGATTGGACGATTCAAAATAAATTAATTACGCTTATTACCCGAATCAATGCTATTAGACACGAGCATGCTTCTTTGCAACAAACTAATAATATTGATTTCTGTGCCACAGATAATGACCAAATAATTGCTTTCCATAAATATGATGATTCTCGAACAGACGACACATTAATGATATGCAATTTAGATCCCTATTATATGAAACAAGCTTGGGTTCAATTGCCTTTAAAATCATTGGGTGTAGCCGAAGGTCATCCAATAAAAGTTGTTGACTTAATAACTGGAAATAGCTATATATGGGATAAAGAATGGAATTTTGTTGAGTTGCATCCAACCTTGCCATTTCATTTATTTACGATTCAAAAATAACCCTGCTCATAAACAGTTTGCCTTATGAAAAACGATAACCAAGATACTTTTTCAACTTCCTTTTCTTTTAAAAACGAATGGAAAGAAGCTTTTAAAGACGATGAATTCATTAAGATATTTTCTTCTGATATATTAGAAAATTATATCATCAATAAGAGGTGGTATGGAGGTAAAGCAAGTACGTTAAAGTATATAGAAGTCGTTGATCACTTTAAGATAACATCAAAGAAAAATACCTATTATGGGGTATTGCTAGAAGTCAATTTTAAAGAGGCTTTCTTTCAACACTATTTTATGCCCATTGCCTTCATGACAACGGATGAGTTGGATACCAATACAGTGATTGCACCTGCCAAATTCGGCCCTGTTGAAGGCTACTTAGTAGATGCTTTACATCAGGATGATTTTAGAAAACTGTTGTTTGATAATATCGCACAGTCAACTGAAAGCAAACATTTAAAACTAGTTTTCCATAAAGGGTCTCATTTGACCGATTCAGTTTATAAGTCATCTCGATTTATGGGAGTGGAGCAGAGTAATACATCCATTATTTTCAATGATTCGTTTGTGTTAAAAATATTTAGACGCATTTATGTAAGTACAAATCCCGATTATGAAATTAGTCGATTTTTGACAGAACGCATGCATTATGAAAATACACCTGCCTATACAGGTAGTATCAATTTGGCATTGCCCGAAGGAAATATAACATTGGGATTAATGCAGGAATTAGTGCCAAATCAGGGCGATGCATGGAAGTTCATGTTAGAGCAAATGGATGGGGTATTTGACAACCTTTCGCGTAAGAAAATCAAAATAGATAAGTTACCCAAGATTGAACTTTTCAAACGATTAAAAATTAATGAAATTCCACCAGAGATTATTGATTGGGTTGGGTTAAGCTTGTTTTTAAGAGTGCAAACACTGGCGTTACGAACTGCCGAAATGCATATCGCTCTTGGAAGTGATATCCATGAAACAGCTTTTACACCAACAACCTATAATGGTGATTATACAGTGTGGCTCAAGAATCGTTTGTTATACCAATTTCAAAACCGATTAAATATCATAGAGAATAGTTTGCATAAGTTAGACGGAATGGCGCTAGACTTGGCACACCAATTCTTAGAAAACAAAAAACTGATTCGTAAACATTTTGTAGACTTTGATTGGACCAAAATGAAGAGCGAACGCATCCGAATTCATGGGGATTATCACTTAGGTCAAGTCTTAGTAAATGGAGATGATTTTTACATTCTAGACTTTGAAGGAGAACCAGAAAGTACTATTCGCGACCGGAAAGTAAAACAACCACCATTGAAAGATGTAGCAGGTATGTTTCGTTCGTTTCATTATGCGATTTATGCTACCATTTTTAATAATGCTGATAAATACCCATTTGAACAAGAAGATTTGTTTAAAGCGGGAGAATTGTTGTTTAAGTATTTAGTAGGTACCTTTTTGGAAACTTATATCGAAAAAGCACAGTCGGGCAATTTAAACATTGGCTATAGCCATGAAATTAATTTCTTATTGAAGTATTGTATACTAGAAAAAGCAGTCTACGAACTAGGATATGAACTGAACTCCAGACCACGCTGGGCCGTGATACCGTTGAGAGGAATACAGACGATAATGGGGTATTAAACGCACCTAACTTCGTAAATAGACTAAGGACTATTAGAGTTGAAATAATTAAATGCAAATTACATTTAGTACCCTTTCCAATTGAAAGTAAAGGATACAAACAATATAACATCAATCCAATGAACCAAGTACAAGTACATTCGCTTTTTACCGAATTTGATATCGATTTATTTAAAGCGGGCAAGCATTTTAGATTATATGAAAAACTCGGGGCACATTTGACCGAAGTGAATGGAGTTAAGGGAGTATATTTTGCAGTTTGGGCACCTTCGGCACGCTCGGTTTCTGTAGTGGGAGATTTCAATTTTTGGATTCAAGGGGAGCACCAACTCCATGTGCGTTGGGATGCTTCTGGTATTTGGGAAGGATTTATTCCGGGTATCGATAGAGGAACGACATATAAATATAAAATACAATCCAATAACGGAGGAATCATTACTGAAAAAGCAGATCCTTTTGCCTTGTATTGTGAACACCCACCTCATACAGCCTCTGTAATTTGGGATCTAGACTATAAATGGAAAGATAAAAAATGGATGGATACCCGTAAAGACAATAACGGGCTTGACAAACCGTATTCCGTTTATGAAGTACATCTAGGATCGTGGCGCCGCAATGCGAATGGAGATTTTTTAACCTATTTAGAATTGGCTGATGAATTAGTTGACTATGTTAAAGAAACAGGTTTTACTCACGTAGAGTTTATGCCAGTGATGGAATATCCGTATGACCCTTCTTGGGGGTATCAATTAGTAGGGTATTTTGCACCCACATCCCGATTTGGGAAGCCACAGGATTTTATGGTGTTAGTTGATAAACTGCACCAAGCGGGTATTGGAGTTATCCTTGATTGGGTGCCTTCTCATTTTCCTGATGATGCTCATGGCTTAGGCTTTTTTGATGGATCAAACCTTTATGAACATCCCGATAGAAGAAAAGGATACCACCCCGATTGGAAGAGTTTGGTATTCAACTATGGGCGCAATGAAGTGCGCTCATTCTTAATTAGCAACGCTATTTTTTGGTTGCACCAATATCATGTAGATGGCTTGCGGGTAGACGCAGTTGCTTCGATGTTGTACCTAGATTATTCCCGTAAAGAGGGTGAATGGGAACCAAATATATATGGGGGTAGAGAGAACCTAGATACTATTAGTTTCTTAAAGGATTTTAATGAAGCGGTTTATAGCAGCTTCCCCGATGTGCAAACCATAGCCGAAGAGAGTACTAGTTTTCCAATGGTATCTCGACCTACATTCATAGGAGGCTTAGGTTTTGGAATGAAATGGATGATGGGCTGGATGCACGATACATTACAGTATTTCAAAAAAGAACCGGTATATAGAACGTATCACCAAAATGACATTACGTTTTCAATGACCTATGCCTTTACTGAGAACTTTATGCTACCGCTTTCCCACGATGAAGTGGTTTATGGTAAACATTCAATATTAGGAAGAATGCCAGGAGATGAATGGCAACGATTTGCCAATTTGCGTTTGCTCTATGGCTATATGTTTACCCATCCTGGAGCTAAGTTGTTGTTTATGGGTGCCGAGTTTGGTCAAAGTAGTGAGTGGAATTTTGAAAGCAGTCTGGATTGGCATTTGTTGCAATTTGGCTATCATGATGGCATCAAAAAGTGTATTACGGATTTAAATGCACTATATAAAAACCATCCAGCACTCTATGAAAAACAATTTCATGTAGACGGCTTTGAATGGATCAATTATACCGATAATGAAAATGCGGTGTTGAGTTTTATTCGAAAAGGAAATAAAGAAAAAGACAACCTAATTATAGTATGTAATTTCACTCCTGTAGTACGGGAGAACTATCGTATAGGATTGCCAAGCAAAGGCAAACTAACCCAAATTTTCAATTCGGATGCAGTTGAATATGGTGGAAGTGGTGTAATGGCTTCAAAACCAATAAAAGTAGATGCCATGGCTTGGAATTTTAGAGACTATTCGGCTGAATTGACGTTGCCTCCTTTGGGAATAATAGTATATAAAATAGCCTAGTAATTAAGTAGGTTTAAAAACTAGAAGTTAGCGTTCTGAAAAGAAGGTTAACTTCTTTTTTTAGTTTTACCTATCCGCAATCGTTATAGTTAAAAACTAGTTAAGTAAGAAGTAAAAATATAAGGGTCAACTTTGTAAATTTGGCCATTCGACTATTAAAAAACCACTATGATTATAAATACCGAACTGGAATATAAAGGGGATTTATTTCCTTCTCAAATTATATCCTACAAGCAAGAAGTTGATTCCATAGATTTTCGTACCGATAATAATGTCATTCTCCGAGTTACTGTTTTGCGAGACAGTATGATTCGTTTCCGTTTTACCGCTAAAGGGTATTTTAGCAATGACTTTTCGTATGCTATAGATAAAAACCAATCCCATGGGTATAATGTATTGGAAGTAACGGAAGAAGAAGATCATTACCGAATCAAAACGTCCAAAGTATATGTAGTCGTTCAAAAACACGATTGTCGTGTGGGTATTTATGAATTGGATGGAACTACCATCATTGAAGATGAAATGGGTTTCCATTGGGAAGAATGTTATGAGTTTGGTGGTAACATAGTCAAAATGAGTAAGGCTTCCCATGATGGTGAAAGTTTTTATGGATTGGGCGACAAAGCCACACATTTGAATTTAAAAGGGAAGCGTTTAGAAAATTTCGCAACCGATCAATATGCTTTTCACAAAGATCAAGAACCACTATACAAAGTAGTGCCATTTTATATTGGATTACACCACAATAAAGCCTACGGTATTTTCTTTGATAATACCTTCCGTTCATTTTTTGATTTTAGTCATGAGCGCAAAGGAGTTACTAGCTTTTGGGCTGAAGGGGGCGAAATGAATTATTACTTTATTTATGGCCCAAAAATGAGTGATGTGGTAACTACCTATACTCATTTGACAGGTAAACCAGAGTTACCGCCTTTATGGACTTTAGGCTATCACCAATGCAAATGGAGTTATTATCCAGAAACCCGTGTGAAAGAAGTGGCCGATAAGTTTAGAGAATTGCAAATTCCATGTGACGCCATTTATTTGGATATAGATTATATGGATGGCTTCCGTTGTTTTACATGGAATAAAGACTATTTCCCTGATCCTAAACGCATGGTTGCTGAATTGGCAAAAGACGGATTTAAAACAATTGTGATCATCGATCCGGGAATTAAAATAGATAATGATTATTCGGTTTACCGAGAAGCCTTAGAAAAAGATTACTTCTGTAAAAGAGCAGACGGTCCTTATATGAAAGGGAAAGTTTGGCCTGGAGAATGTAATTTCCCAGATTATACAAATCCAGAGGTGCGAGAATGGTGGGCCGGTTTGTTTAAAGAATTAGTGGCAGAAATAGGCGTGAAAGGAGTTTGGAATGATATGAATGAACCAGCAGTAATGGAGGTTCCTAATAAAACGTTTCCAATGGATGTTCGTCATAATTATGATGGAAACAATTGCAGCCACCGAAAAGCACATAATGTATATGGTACACAAATGGCACGTGCGACATATGAGGGTGTAAAGCGATTTGCTTATCCAAAACGCCCCTTTGTAATTACTCGTTCTGCCTACTCAGGAGCCCAACGTTATACGTCTTCTTGGACAGGTGATAATGTAGCCTCTTGGGAACATTTATGGATAGCCAATATCCAAATGCAACGCATGTCACTTTCAGGAATGGGTTTTACAGGTTCAGATATCGGTGGGTTTGCAGAACAACCCTCAGCCGAATTGTATGCCCGTTGGATTCAGTTGGGCGTATTCCATCCTTTCTGCAGAACCCATTCATCAGGACACCATGGTGATCAAGAGCCATGGAGTTTTGGAGAAGAAGTTATTGATATTACTCGAAAATTTGTGGAGCTTCGCTACCAATTATTGCCTTATTTATATACCATGTTTTGGCAATACATCAATGATGGAATTCCTATGTTGAAACCATTAGTGTATTTTGATCAAGACGATATACAAACGCACTACCGAACAGATGAGTTTATTTTCGGAAACCAAATATTAGTATGTCCTATATTGGAGCCTAATGCTCAAGGAAGACGCATGTATATGCCTCAAGGAAATTGGTATAACTATTGGACCAACGAATTAGTTAAAGGTAAAAAAGAATTGTGGGTGCCTACTGATTTTGATCAAATTCCAATTTTTATTAAAGAAGGTGCTATTATACCAAAATACCCTGTCCAACAATATGTAGGGCAAATTGAATCTCCAGATTTAACTTTAGATGTGTATTTTAAATTAGGGAAAGAAAAGTCATTTGTATATGAAGATGCACACGATGGTTATGATTACAACAAAGGTAGATTCAGCTATAAAACATTCACCATCAATGGTAAAGAAAATGAAATGTTCATAACACAACATAAAGAAGGCACATTCGAAACCCAGTACCAAACCATCAAATTGAATTTAATTGGCTTGCCTTTTAAAATTAAAGGTATTGAAATTGATAATGAACAAATCATTTTCGACAAAGACTTATTACTAGTTGAAAATGGATTAGTTATTGATAAAGATTTTACAGAATTGCATTTTATTGGTGTATAATTTTTATAAATTTGAGGACAAAGTATCGATTATGAAGCAAATAAAAGCATGGCCTTTAGTACTAGTGATTCTATGCACATCTTGTGCCAAAAATCCTTTTACAGGTAAGAAGACAATGGCTTTAGTTGATAATAGTCAAATATTTCCAACTGCTTTCCAACAGTATGGGACTTTTTTGCAAGAAAATAAAGTCGTATCGGGTACCGCAGAAGCTAAACGGGTAGGGAATGCGGGAATGAAGATTAAAGCCGCTGCTGAAAAGTGGTTGAATGCTAATGGATTGACCACCTATTTAAAAGATTACAAATGGGAGTACCATTTGGTAGAGAATAAAGAAATGAATGCTTGGTGTATGCCAGGAGGAAAGATTGTAGTGTATTCCGGGATTTTACCAGTTACACAAGATGAAGCCGGTTTAGCAACTGTAATGGGGCATGAAGTGTCTCATGCTTTAGCCAATCATGGGCAACAACGGATGAGTTTAGATTTGATACAACAAGCCGGTGCTTCTGGAGTCGCACTTGCTACCGGAAATAAAAGTGCTCAAATACAACAATACGTAATGCTAGCCTATTCAGGTGTTTCTCAGTATGGAGGTATGCTGCCTTTTAGCCGAAGCCATGAAAGTGAAGCCGATATGATTGGATTGAAACTAATGGCCATAGCGGGTTATAATCCAGAAACAGCAATAGCTTTTTGGGAACGTATGTCAAAAGCATCAGGAGGGAATAAACCCGCAGAGTTTTTAAGCACTCACCCTTCCGATGAAACAAGGATTGCCAATTTAAAAAAGCTAATTCCAGAAGCCAAAGCAGAAGCAGCAAAATTTGGCGTCTTCTTTAAATAATTATTTTACTATCTTCGAACCACGCAAAAGCGTGGTTTTTTATTTTAAAATAAAGATAATTATGGCATTATTACCTAAAGGGCACCCTAAATTACTCAACGCATGGGCTTTTTATGATTGGGCTAATTCAGTCTATAGTCTGGTTATTGCTTCAGCTGTTTTTCCTATTTTCTACAATGCCTTATTTCCAAAGGATAATCCCTATATAGTCGTCTTTGGGCATAACTTTAAAAACTCAGCATTGATTAGTTTTGTTACAGCTGCTGCCTTTTTATGTGTGGCTTTGTTTTCTCCTTTATTATCAGGTATAGCCGATTATATGGGCAATAAGAAGATTTTTATGAGGGTCTTTAATTATATTGGAGCCTTATCATGTATCGGATTGTATTTTTTTGACCTAAATAATATTCTACTCGGTTTGACCTTTTACTTTTTTGGTTTGATTGGTTTTTGGGGAAGTTTAGTGTTTTATAATTCCTATTTACCCGATATCGCTTTTCCAGAACAGCAGGATAAAGTAAGTGCTAAAGGGTATTCATTAGGGTATATAGGTAGTGTTGTTTTGTTAATTATCAATTTAACTATGATAATGAAACCCGATTGGTTTCACATCACAAATGAACCAGGAAATCCGGCACCCATGAAAGCAATGAGATACTCTTTTGCTATGGTAGGTATATGGTGGATAGTATTTAGTAAATACACCTATTTTTACTTACCTAAAGGGAATTCAAATGATAAAAAAGTAACTTCATCTGTAATTTTCAATGGATTTAGAGAATTAAAAAAGGTGTGGGGAGTACTGCAAAACGAAATCCCACTCAAACGGTACTTACTCAGTTTTTTTGTGTTTAGTATGGCAGTACAAACAGTAATGTTGGTAGCAACCTATTTTGGAGCTCAAGAAATTAAATGGAAAAATCCAGAAGAAAGTCAAATAGGTTTGATTACTTGTATACTTTTGATACAATTAATAGCCATTGCAGGTGCTGTTATGACCTCAAAAGCTTCTGCCAAATATGGGAATATAAAAGTACTAATCGTGTTAAATGCATTTTGGCTTTTATTATGTGGTTTTGCCTATTTTATTACTACCCCAATGGAATTTTATATAATGGCTAGTTTAGTTGGATTAGTGATGGGAGGAATTCAAGCTCTTGGACGTTCCACCTATTCTAAATTTCTTCCAGAAACTGAAGATACTGCCTCGTTTTTTAGTTTTTATGATGTGTCGGAAAAAATAGGTATCGTTATTGGAATGATGGTTTACGGATTAATTGACCAAATTACAGGGAGCCCACGATTTGCGATAGTCTTTTTGGGAATATTTTTCTTAACAGGAATGCTATTATTGTTGAGAATCCCAAAAAAAATCTTGTCGTAAGGGCAAAAAAAATTATATTTGGGCTTTAATTGTAATACAAACATGAAAAACATAAAAATTTTAGCAGGTTTAGTACTGCTTTTTGCAGCTTTTATTAGTACTTCTTGTGAAACAGAACCTATTGATAGCGCTATAGATTTAAATGATTTTACAGACACAAATAATCCTGCAGGTCCAGCCGTTTTTAAAGCTGACTTTAGTGGTAGTACTTGGGTAGCTGAAACAACTCAAGCTAATATTACCAATAATACAATTACCATAGTAGGAAATAAAGGTACAGCAGGTGAAGGATTCGCATTTCAAGTTTCTGGAACTGCCACTGGAACTTATTCAGCTAATGAAAATTTAATGGTTTATACACCGGCTAATTCAGATTATGGTTATTGGAGTATCGATGTGTTAAATGGAACAACTAATACAGGAGCCGTTGTTATTACTGAAGTAGATACAGTTAATCATACGGTGTCTGGTACATTTAATTTTACAGGATATTGGTCTGATACTACAGTAACTAATATTTTACCAACTGTATTTACAAATGGGGTATTTGATAACATTCCTTATACAACAGAGTCTATTGCTAATAATGATAGCTTTTCAGCTAAATTTGAAGGAGTTGATTTTGTAGAAGATAATATTGACGCAGTTCAAATATTAAACGAATCTAATGTACCTGTGGAATTAAGTATCGTGGGTTCTAAAACTAATGACGACAGTATCGGAATTCGTTTCCCTTATTCGTTAGAAGTTGGGACCTATTCCTTTGCTTCTGATACGCCAAGTTTTGGTGGAAATGCTGTAATTAATGATGTGTTGTATCATGCTACTGTTGGTACTATAACTATAATTTCAAAATCGTCTACACGAATTAAAGGTACATTTAGTTATACAGGTTATAACTTTACAGAAGATGCTACCAAGCAAATTACAGAAGGCACATTTGATGTAGAATATAATTGATCAAGTGACCTATACACTATAAATCCGTCATTTCGGCGGATTTTTTTTTTGGCATAATCCTTGACTTATTTAGTATAACCACGTAATTATCCTTTGAAATAGCCCTTTTGTGGCAATTCCTCGGTGATACGTCGATTTTAAGTAATTAGTTTTAAAAAGTAGTTTTACTTTTGTAGGTAAGACCACTTATAATAATGTCATTTTGACCTAAACAAATACCATGGCCAACCGTAATATATTGTCATTTGACAATCTGTCACTACAAGAATTAGATTCTGAAACAGATTTAATCCCTTTATTAACTCCAGAAGACGAAGAAGAAATGAATAACGAAGAGCTTCCTAGCTCTTTACCTATACTTCCTTTGCGAAATACAGTATTGTTTCCTGGAGTTGTAATTCCAATAACAGCTGGAAGAGATAAGTCTATTAAATTAATCAATGATGCCAATGCTGGTAATAAGATTATAGGAGTTGTTGCCCAAAAGAATGAAGAGGATGAAGATCCAACTAAGAATGATATATATACAGTTGGAACTGTAGCCCAAATTTTAAGAGTGCTGAAAATGCCTGATGGAAATATCACAGTAATTCTTCAAGGAAAAAAACGATTTGCAATTGATGCGGTTACTGATGAGTTACCTTATTTAAAGGCTACGATTAAAGAGGTAGAAGAAAAGCGTCCTAGTAAGCAAGATACCGAATTTCAAGCCATAATTGATTCAATGCGGGAATTGTCAATTCAAATCATAAAAGAAAGTCCAAACATTCCAACAGAAGCTACATTCGCGATTAAGAATATTGAAAGCCAATCTTTTTTAATCAATTTTGTGTCATCAAATATGAATCTTACCGTAAAGGAAAAACAAGATTTATTGATGATTAATGTATTGAAAGAACGCGCATTGGAAACCTTGCGTTTTATGAACGTGGAGTTGCAAAAATTAGAATTGAAAAACGATATTCAGTCTAAAGTTCGTTTTGATTTAGATCAACAACAACGTGAATATTTCTTGCATCAACAAATGAAAACCATCCAAGAAGAATTGGGAGGCGTTTCATATGAGCAAGAAATTGAAGAAATGCGTCAAAAAGCAAAGTCTAAAACCTGGAATGAAAAAACGGCCAAGCATTTTGAGAAAGAGATTTCTAAAATGCAACGCATGAATCCTCAAGCGCCAGATTTTGGAATTCAAAGAAATTACTTGGAATTGTTTTTAGAATTGCCTTGGGATCATTATTCAAAAGATAATTTTGATTTAAAACGCGCCCAAAAAATTATTGATCGTGACCATTTTGGTTTGGATGATGTGAAAAAACGAATCATCGAGCATTTGGCTGTACTCAAATTGCGTAACGATATGAAATCCCCAATTATTTGCTTGACAGGTCCTCCTGGTGTTGGTAAAACATCTATTGGGAAATCTATTGCAGAAGCTCTTGGGAGAGAATATGTTCGCGTCTCTTTAGGAGGGTTGCGCGATGAAGCAGAAATACGCGGTCATCGTAAAACTTATATAGGAGCAATGCCGGGACGTATCATTCAAAGTCTGAAAAAAGCAGGTACTTCAAATCCAGTATTCGTTTTGGATGAAATTGATAAATTGTCAAATAGTCATCAAGGAGATCCTTCTTCGGCTTTGTTAGAAGTATTGGATCCCGAACAAAATAATGATTTCTATGATAATTTCTTAGAAATGGGATATGATTTGTCTAAAGTGATGTTTATTGCCACTTCAAACAATATGGCAACCATTCAGCCAGCATTAAAAGACCGTATGGAAGTTATCAAAATGACAGGATATACTATTGAAGAGAAAGTCGAAATTGCGCGCCAACACTTATTTCCTAAACAATTGAAAGAACATGGATTGACCTCCAAAGATTTGACAATTGGTAAAAAACAATTGGAGAAAATTGTGGAAGGGTATACTCGTGAATCAGGGGTACGTAATTTAGAAACTAAAATAGCTCAAGTTATCCGTAATGCTGCAAAATCTGTAGCTATGGAAGAAGAGTATAATAAAAAGGTAACCGATGAAGATATTGTAAGCATTTTAGGAGCACCCAAATTAGCGCGTGATAAATCGGAAAGTAATGATGTGGCTGGAGTAGTAACCGGTTTAGCTTGGACTTCAGTAGGTGGTGATATTTTGTTTATTGAATCTTTGATATCAAGTGGTAAAGGAACACTAACATTAACAGGTAACCTAGGTACTGTAATGAAAGAATCTGCTACTATCGCCTTAGAATACATTAAAGCCAATGCTGATATTTTTGGTTTAGATCCTGAAATGATTGCCAAATACAACATTCATTTACACGTTCCAGAAGGAGCCACACCAAAAGATGGGCCTAGTGCAGGTATTGCTATGTTGACTTCTTTGGTTTCTTTGTTGACTCAACGAAAAGTGAAAAAGAACATGGCTATGACGGGAGAGATTACATTACGTGGTAAAGTACTTCCAGTAGGGGGAATTAAAGAAAAAATTCTGGCAGCCAAAAGAGCGAATATCAAAGAAATTATTTTGTGTCATGAAAATAAAAGCGATATCGAGGAAATCAAAGCAACGTATATTGAAGGACTAACATTTCATTATGTAAAAGAAATGAGCGAAGTAATTGAAATTGCTGTGACCAATCAAAAAGTAAAAAATGCAAAAACGCTTTAATAGAGTATTAAAAGAACATAAAGGCATAAGCGATGTAAAGCTTATGCCTTTTTCTTTTTACTTTTTTTCATACCATATAAAATAATATCTTCGCATTTCCGTTATAGTATATAGAGTAACTCCTTCTTAATGATAAAAAAAATAATTGGTTTTGGTTTTTGTATGGCTACTTTGTTCAGTTACGGGCAAATTGGAGGGAAATCAGTATATCAATTTTTAAATCTTGTAACATCACCTCGCCAAGCTGCTTTAGGCGGTAAAGTGCTTACCTTTTATGATAGTGATGTCAATCAAGCCCATTTTAATCCGGCTACAATTAATCCCGATATGGACAATCATTTGGCTTTGAATTATGGGAGCTATTTTGGAGAGGTAAGTTATGGGACTGCAGCCTATGCCTATACATACGATCGCCATACCCAAACCATCTTTGGAGGAATTAATTATGTGAATTATGGGAAGTTTGATGGGTATGATGAAAATGGAGTTAAAACATCTAGTTTTACGGGTAGTGAAATAGCACTTTCTATTGGGTGTTCCTATAATGTTCCAAATTCTGATTTTTATTTGGGTGCCAATGCTAAAATGATATCCTCTACTATGGAAAGCTATAGTTCTTTTGGAGCAGCTGTGGATTTAGGGGCTTTATTTATTGATACACGAAATGATGTGAATTGGGCATTTGTAATTCGTAATTTGGGAACCCAAATAACTACCTATTCTGGGACACGCGAAAAACTCCCGACAGAAGTTCTGATAGGGGTGTCTCAATTAATGGAAAACGTACCTATTCGTTGGCATTTAACTTTAGAAAATATGCAACAATGGCAGTTAGCTTTTTCCAATCCCAATAGAGCTCAAGGAAACCTAGACGGTGGTTCAACTCCAGAAAAAGTTTCGGTGTTTAATAATGCTCTACGCCATATAGTGGTAGGAGCCGAGCTGTTTCCTGAAAAAGCATTTAATATTCGATTGGGCTATAATTTCCGAAGAGCAGAAGAATTACGAATTTTGGAACAACGCAATTTTTCTGGGATTTCGGTAGGTTTCGGTTTGAAGATGAACAATTTAAAATTTAATTATTCCTATTCAAGATATACTTTGGCAGCCAATACCAGTTTGTTTGGACTAACCATTGATTTTTCAGGGAATAAATACTAGGTGTAAAAAAATGAATAAAATTACTATAGCAATAGATGGGTTCTCCTCTACAGGAAAAAGTACGTTGGCCAAACAGTTGGCTCAGCATTTGGGGTATGTATATGTAGATACAGGAGCTATGTATAGAGCGGTTACCTATGATGCGATGCAAAACAATTGTATAGCTTCCGATTATTTGAATAAAGAAGGGTTGTTAGAACGATTGCCTTTTGTGAAATTGCATTTCGAATTCAATGCCCAATTGGGTTTTGCAGAAATGTATTTGAATGGGGTCAATGTAGAAAAAGAAATACGTACTCTTGAAGTATCGAGCTTTGTGAGTAAGATTGCTGAGGTCTCAGAAGTGCGTGCCAAACTAGTAGAGCAACAACAAGAAATGGGCAAAGAAAAAGGAATAGTGATGGATGGTCGCGATATCGGGACTGTAGTTTTTCCTCATGCCGAACTCAAAATATTCATGACTGCCAGTTCAGAAACTAGAGCGCAACGTCGTTTTGATGAATTAGAAGCCAAAGGCGATTCGGTTTCCTATGATGAAGTCTTGAAAAATGTACAAGAACGCGATTATATAGATACACATCGCGATGACTCTCCATTGGTTAAAGCGGAAGATGCTATTGAAATTGATAATTCATATCTTACTCGGGAAGAGCAATTTCAAGCCGTATTAGAATTGGTGGAAGAAGTGACGAATTAGACTCCTTTTTTTGTATATCTCAATTAAAATAGTAGCTTTACTTTCTATTTTAAACCAAACCAAAACTATTATTTTATGAGTATCAAATTCAGATTAACATTGATGAGCTTTCTCCAATTCTTTGTTTGGGGAGCTTGGTTGATAACTGTTGGGAATTATTGGTTCGCAACCAAACAATGGAGTGGTGAACAATTTGGAGCCATATTTTCTACATTAGGCTTATCTTCTATTATTATGCCAGCCATTACAGGAATCATTGCCGATAAATGGATTAATGCAGAAAAATTATATGGTGTGCTTCATATTTTAGGTGGATTGGCTTTGTTATATATTCCACAAGTAGATAATCCTACTACTTTTTATTATGTCATTTTTGCTGCCATGTTATGCTATATGCCTACTATTTCATTGTCAAATTCAGTTGCTTATAACATCTTAAAAAGCAATAACTATGATGTAGTGAAAGTATTTCCTCCTATACGAGTATGGGGAACAGTTGGATTTATAGTTGCTATGTGGATTACCAATTTAACAGGGAATAAAGCTTCATTTAATATGTTTTATTTGTCAGCTTTTGCCGCTTTTGCATTAGGGTTTTATGCATTTAGTTTGCCTAAATGTCCACCACAAAAATTGATTGCGGATGATGCAACTTTTATGGAAAAATTGGGTTTGAATGCTTTTAAATTATTCGGAACTTATAAAATGGCCTTGTTTTTTATCTTCTCTATGTTCTTAGGAGGAGCATTGCAATTGACGAATATGTATGGAGACGTATATTTGTCTGAGTTTTCAAAAGTTCCTGAATACGCAAATTCTTTTGTAGTTAAGTATTCAACTATTATTATGTCTATTTCTCAGATATCAGAAACCCTTTTTATTTTAGCCATTCCTTTTTTCTTGAAGCGTTTTGGAATTAAACAAGTTATGTTGATCTCTATGTTGGCATGGGTACTGCGTTTTGGATTGTTTGCCTATGGAAACCCAATAGATGGTTTGTGGATGATTATTATGTCATGTATCGTTTACGGTATGGCATTTGATTTCTTTAATATTTCAGGTTCTCTTTTTGTCGAAACGACAACAGATTCTAAAATTCGGTCTTCAGCTCAAGGGTTGTTTATGATGATGTCTAATGGTTTTGGCGCCTTTTTTGGAGGAATTGTGAGTGGGTACGTAATTGATAAATATTTTACCCATGAAGGTGCTCGTGATTGGCATTCCATATGGTTGGCATTTGCAGCTTATGCATTAGTGATTGCGGTTTTGTTTGCAGTTTTCTTTAAACACAAACATGACCCGAATGCCGTGACCAATGTGAGTCATTAAACTATAATATTACAGTGTTAACCCTTTCAGAATTTAAACTTTGAAAGGGTTTTCCTTTTTCATTGTAAATCATAATATTGCCTCGGTAGGACTGGCACGAAATAAAATGTACAGCAGTAATATGGAAGCCAATTGTACCTATGCTATTCGCTCTAAAATGAAAGTATCTATTCTCTTGCTTTTTTACTCTATTTTCTTCTTCTAAATGTTTTGTAATTAAGATTTTATACTTACTTTTGCACACCTTTTGGCGAAGAAGAGTTTCCATTAGGTATCAAACATTTATATATAAACACTGTTGTGTTTTTATCGCATCAAGAAACTCAAAGAACACAGCATACAAATTATTATCAGCATGTCTGTATTAAACAAAGAACAAGAAGCGTTTTTAAATGAATTTAACTGGCATAACTACGCCGAAGGAATTGACGCTGTAGATGCTAAAAATTTACAAGAGTTTGAAGATTTAGTTACTAAAACATTTATCTCTACAGATCAAGAAGAAGTAGTAGAAGGTGTAGTAGTTAGAATCACTGACCGTGACGCAATTGTTGACATCAACGCGAAATCAGAAGGAGTTATTTCTTTAAATGAGTTCCGTTACAACCCAGGTTTAAAAGTGGGTGACAAAGTAGAAGTATTAATTGACGTTCGTGAGGACAAAACAGGTCAATTGGTATTATCGCACAGAAAAGCAAGAACTATCAAATCATGGGATAGAGTTATTGCAGCTAATGAAACAGGTGAAATTGTTAACGGTTTCGTTAAATGTAGAACTAAAGGTGGTATGATCGTTGACGTATTCGGTATCGAAGCGTTCTTACCAGGATCACAAATTGATGTGAAACCAATCCGTGATTACGATGTATATGTGAACAAAATGATGGAATTCAAAGTAGTTAAAATTAACCACGAATTCAAAAATGTTGTTGTATCACACAAAGCACTTATCGAAGCAGATATCGAAGTTCAGAAAAAAGAAATTATTGGTCAATTAGAAAAAGGACAAGTATTAGAAGGTGTTGTTAAAAACATCACTTCATACGGTGTGTTTATTGATTTAGGTGGTGTTGATGGATTAATCCACATTACAGACCTATCTTGGTCAAGAATCAATCACCCAAGTGAAGTTCTTGAATTAGATCAAAAATTGAACGTTGTTATCCTTGATTTCGATGATGAGAAAACAAGAATCCAATTAGGTTTAAAACAATTAAACGCTCACCCATGGGATGCTCTTGGAGCTGAACTTAAAGTAGGTGACAAAGTGAAAGGTAAAGTAGTAGTTATTGCTGATTACGGTGCTTTCATTGAAGTTGCTGAAGGTGTTGAAGGTTTAATCCACGTTTCTGAAATGTCATGGTCTACACACTTAAGAAGTGCACAAGATTTCGTGAAAGTTGGAGATGTAGTTGAAGCAGTTGTATTGACTTTAGATAGAGACGAAAGAAAAATGTCTTTAGGTATTAAACAAATGTCTCAAGATCCATGGACAGATATCACATCTAAATATCCTGTAGGTTCTAAACACACAGGTATCGTTAGAAACTTCACTAACTTCGGTATTTTTGTAGAATTAGAAGAAGGTATCGACGGTTTAGTTTATATCTCTGATTTATCTTGGACTAAGAAAATTAAACACCCATCTGAATTTGTTAACGTTGGTGATAAATTAGATGTAGTAGTATTAGAATTAGATGTTGACGGACGTAAATTATCTTTAGGTCACAAACAAACTACTGCTAATCCTTGGGACAAACACGAAGATGCATTTGCAGTTGGAACTATCCACACTGGAACTATTGCTGAAATCGTTGACAAAGGAGCTACTGTTGATTTCGGAGATGATGTTGTTGCGTTTATTCCAACTCGTCACTTAGAAAAAGAAGATGGTAAAAAATTGAAAAAAGGTGAAGAAACACAATTCAAAGTAATTGAATTCAATAAAGAATTCAAAAGAGTAGTTGCTTCTCATACAGCTATCTTCAGAGAAGAAGAAGAGAAACAAGTTAAAGCTGCTGTTGAAACAGTTTCAACTAGTAATGCTCCTGCTAATGCTCTTGGAGATAACAATGATATCCTTGCTGGATTAAAAGCAGAAATGGAAAAAAGCGAGAAAAAGAAATAATTCTCCCTTACTCTAAATAAAAAAAAGCCCCAAGTAATTGGGGCTTTTTTAATTGTATTAACTGGCTTTAATTTATTGCTTGCCTATCAAAAATGTGAGAGGAATAGCCAATCGTTCATGCCATGACTTTTCAGAATGATCTTTCCCTGGAAAGAATTTTGTCATCCATTGTCGACTAGTATATCCTTTTGCAACCATAACCGTATCTACGTTATCTTGTAATTTAGGGTACATAGCATCCAAAGTTTGGTCTCCATAGTCAAAATAGATTTTATGGGTCTTAGGGTCCGGTAAATGCTGCTGTAAATACTTAATAAAAGCAGTAGGTACTTGATTGTTTGTAGTAGCAAAAGTACCAGGCCAATGGGTAGACATGCAAGCTGCTCCTCCAAATACAGCTGGGTACTCACAAATTGCATATAACGATATTAATCCTCCCATACTTGAACCTGCTATGAAGGTATGGTCTTTATCACTAAAGGTAGCGTAGTTTTTATCAACATAGGGTTTGAGTTCAGTAACCAAAAACTTTAAATACAAATCCGAAAGGGGTTGAAAAGCCTCTTTAGTTCGTCCTACTTTTTGCAATTGTGCAGTAACCGTGTCTTTTTCAATTGGAGTTAAACTTTCATATGGTTTTTGCGGAAAATATTCAGGATGCCTTTTGGAACTGTTATTCCATACACCTACAATAATGAATTTTTGAGTAATTTCCTCAGCTATTAATTTACCTGCCACTTCATCAGCCTCCCAGGCTTGTTTATTCCAGGTAGTTGCTGCATCATATAGCATTTGCCCATCATGCATGTATAAAACGGCGTATTTTTCTGTAGTTGAATACCCATCCGGTAACCAAACATCTACATTTCGAGCTTCTATATATTGGGACTTAAATGCACTAATACGGCTCAGTTTTCCTGTACTTACATTAATTTCTTGTGCGAAAGAAACGCTAATAAATAATGCCAATAGGCCTGTAAATGATGATTTCATAAATTTATCGCTTTAATGCAAAATGGCCTTTTACTAATCGACCATCTGACAATTGTATCGTATACCAATAATCATCTGCAGGTAGTTCGTTTCCATTATAGGTACCATCCCAACCTTCACTTATAGGTTGAATTTGCTTAATTAATTTCCCAAAACGGTCAAATATATAA
>JAHEHJ010000148.1 GCA_024644655.1 Flavobacterium sp. | reverse complement strand
CCTAATCCCATAACTGTTCCTCCGCTAAAAGAAACCTTTAAAGCTTGAGGTAAGCTAGTACGAGCCGCCTGAGTAGTTCTTACATTGGTCTTGGTCGCAATTTTCATTCCCATATTTCCTGCTAAAGCAGAAAAGAAAGCGCCAAAAACAAAGGCAACTACTATTAAAATATGTGTTGTGGGAACTATAAATGAAATCCCCGCCAAAACAGCACTCGCACCAATAACGAAGAAAGTCAACAATTTATATTCTGCCTTAAGGAAAGCCAACGCACCTTCATAAATGTAATCTGAAATCTCTTTCATCTTACCATCTCCAGCGTCTTGTTTTAGCACCCAAGCTCTTTTAACCACCATGAACAAAAGTCCAATAATTGCCATTACAATTGGCAAATAAATCATAAATGCATTCATAAAAATAATTTTGGTTTAATTAATAATTCATTGATAACGAACGAATTTAAACAAAAAAGCAATACTCTTTGCAGAATATTGCTTTTTTTATATCAATTAACCAAAAAAATTATTTGATGCTAAATAAGTTTTTAGGTTTGTTTTCAATTGCGTTAAAACGATCCGTACATTCTTTAATGATAGCAAATGCTTCGTTCACGTCTCCCCAACCTTCTACATCTACTTGTTTGTTTTCTAAATCTTTGTACACTTGGAAAAAATGCTCAATTTCTTTGATTAAGTGAGGATTTACATCACTTAAATCATTTAATGAATTCCAAATTGGATCAGAAACAGGTACGCAAATTACTTTTTCGTCCGGCCCTTTATCATCTGCCATGTGGAAAACACCAATTGGTTTTACTTCCATTACACAACCAGGAAAAGTAGGCTCGTTAATCAAAACCAAAACATCTAATGGGTCACCATCTAAAGCCAAAGTTTCAGGAATGAAACCGTAATCAGCTGGGTACATCATAGAAGAGAATAACATTCTATCAAAACGCATTCTTCTAATTTTAAAATCGTATTCGTATTTGTTTCTACTTCCTCTTGGTATTTCGATTAAAACGTCGAAAGTTTTTAATTTGTCTGCAGTCATTGTATTTGTTGTATTTTTCTTTTAAATTTTGGTGCAAAAGTAAGGAAACTATACGTTTTTACAAGAAAAAACAGAAGATATCTCTTAATAAAAGTAAAATTGATGCATTGTACTCAACATCTCGTAAAATTGTAAGGCTTCATACCTTTAAAAGGCTGAAATCTTTATCAACTAAAGTTATTAACTTATCCTTTCTAAAAGTAAAATCCAAAAGAACCTTTAATAGCAAATTTATGTATCTCGGGAGTATCTAAATAGTTGCCTCGCCACGAAAAATCTAAACGAAATACTTTGAATATATTTCCAATACCCGCACTGTATTCCCAATACACATTTTCAGGTGCTTGATACACTAAGCCCGAAGCATTAACAGCTCTATTAGCATCAGAGATGGTTCCATAAACGCCTTTAACCCCAATTATTTCTCTCCAGTTTAGTTTTCGCATAAAAGGGATTCTAGCAAACAAGCGGCCTTGAAAATTATGATCCCATTGGAACGTAGTATATTGATCAGAGACAAATTCGTAATAATTCAAATTACTAAAGGTGTTCCCAATGATAAGATAAGATTGATTTCCTGGAATCACATTTAAAAGCCCTAAAGGAACTGTACCATAGGTTTTTCCTAACTCTATTGTAAAATTAGTTCTTCCTAAAGCACCAATGATAACAGGCTGTTTGTAATACAATTGCAATTTTCGGTAGTTAAAATCACTTTGTAACAACCCTTTAAATCCTTCGCTGTAGTTGATAAAAACCCTACTATACGGACTATCTACATCCCTACGTTCTACGCCATAACCAAACGTTTTTCTTTTTGGAGTATATTCCATTTGGAAGTACAATTCGGATTGGCGCACTTTTGATTTTGTTATAGCATGTGTATCATCCGTATAATAATCCAACCTAAACGAAGGCGACGCCGACTCTAATGTTCGGTATGAAAAACCCGTTTCAAAAACCAAATTCTTGATTGGCTCCGCTTCAATAGAGGCATTCGTCAAATTAACATTGGTTAATTTTCCATTGGAACCTGAAGTAAACAACCCCGAAGAAGCAAAATTACGTCCCAAAATATCATTGCTAGTCGTCAAACTAGCTCCTATTTGTTCTATATCCCGTCGGGTACCTCCTGATACAATTACTCGGTTTTTAGCATCAATCATCCATTTGCCCGACACACCATATTTCACTTTATTGTCTTTGGCACCATAGGCAGTATAGGCTTGTATTCGCCAAGGATCATTGGGTCCAAAAAACGTTCTAGCACCCACTCGAGTTCTAAATCCTTCTACTTCATTAAAACCGAAAGTAGAGAAAACTGGTCCGTATTCAAAATCTTTGAAATTAATATATCCTTTCCCTAAAATAGAAACTGCACTATATATCTGGTTGAAACGTTTGACAGTTTTTAAGGTATCGATAAGTTTATATATTCCCTCCTCGTCTTTGTTTAATTTTTCAAATCGGTTTTCATGCCAATATTCGTCTGATTTACTAAAAACCTCATTGTCAATAAAGTTGATTTCTTCTTTATAAAAAGCTGGAAGTTTGGGCTTATTAAATTGATGATCACGATACAAAGTGGTTCGCTTCCCGTACACTCCTTTAGAATCTTCATTTTTATTCAACGCAAAATCAGACATAATATAGTCACGAGTCAATAGAAAAACCGAATCGTTCATCACATCAAATTCTTGTTCGATATAAATGTCTTTTACCCAGTTAATATTGGCGCTTTTCGTCACTTCCATATTGATTTTCTTGATAGCAAATGTGCTATCATTAACCCAAAAATCACCTTTAAAAGTCAACTCGTTTTTCCGTCTGGGATAAAAAACAATGTTGTAGCATTTCTTGTTATCAATATTTGCCGTGTCTTTTAGCACATAATTGTACACATCGATTCCTGTGGTAGATAACGGACTGGTAAAACTTTTGTCGAAAAAATGGAGGTGATTGTCATAAATATTGTACTCACTGTACAAATCTTTCATAAACGTATTGACTCCATCTCCATTGCGCAATCCTGAGTTTTTATTGGCCTTCAAGATACTCTTTTCTTTCTTCAGCTGATTGTCTCCATACACATCATATAAAGACTCATTAATAAATATAGGCAAATAGGTTTTTCCTGTTACTTTTGAGGTATCCACTTTATTGAAGATAAATTCCATTCCTTTGAAAATCTTATTTTTCATAAGCGTACTATCAATCGTATTCATATCAAATTCGATTTTTTCATACTTCTGGAATTGGTACTGATGGAACAAGGACAACCCATTTTTACGTTTGTGTTCCCAAATCTTACGAAGAATATCTAAAGCAGGGTTATTCTTCTTGGAAGTCTTTCCTTTAAAAATAACGACTTCTTTTAAGGTCTGTGCCTCCTTCAACTGAATTTTAAAATTGAAGTTAACCGCTTTATCTAATCGGATTTCTGCATCTGAAAAACCGGTAGCCGAAACAGCCAAAAGTGTGTATTCCTTTGAAGATTCAAGATAAAAACGACCATCTTCATTAGAAACCACTCCTGTGGTAGAGCCTTTAAAAACAATATTGGCAAATGGAATAGGTTGATTGGATTTATCTAAAACAATGCCGCTCACCTTAGTTTGAGCTAAAAGCAATTGCGTTGTTATCAACAAGAAATACAGAATATATTTAGGGAATCGTATTGTCATAAATAAAAAATCTTCACCAATAGAATTGATGAAGATTCAAATATAGAAATTATATTAATTATCCCAAGATAATTAACAAATGTATATGTTATTTATTCAATACTTTTTTAACCGCTTTGATTACGTCCTGCGAATTAGGCAACCATTCTTTCAATAATACTGGAGAATAAGGTGCTGGGGTATCAGCAGTTGTAATACGTTGAATAGGTGCGTCTAAATAATCGAAAGCACGTTCTTGAACAATGTAAGCAATCTCTGAAGACACACTTGAAAATGGCCAAGCCTCTTCTAGAACTACTAATCGGTTTGTTTTTTTAACCGAAGTTAAAATGGCATCGTGATCCATTGGACGAACCGTTCTCAAATCGATAATCTCACATGAGATGCCTTCTTTAGCTAATTCATCAGCAGCAATAAAAGCTTCTTTGATAATTTTTCCAAAAGAAACAATCGTCACATCAGTACCTTCACGTTTAATATCAGCAACACCAATTGGAATAGTATACTCTCCATCTGGCACTTCACCTTTGTCACCATACATTTGTTCTGACTCCATGAAAATAACTGGATCGTCATCACGAATCGCTGATTTCAATAATCCTTTAGCATCATAAGGAGTAGATGGAACCACTACTTTTAGACCTGGCGTATTAGCAAACCAGTTTTCTAATGCTTGTGAGTGTGTGGCTCCCAGTTGTCCTGCAGAAGCAGTTGGTCCTCTAAAAACAATCGGCACATTGAATTGCCCTCCTGTCATTTGACGCATTTTGGCAGCGTTATTTATAATTTGATCAATTCCCACTAAACAGAAATTGAAAGTCATGTATTCTACAATTGGACGATTCCCATTCATTGCTGAACCTACTG
>JAHEHJ010000142.1 GCA_024644655.1 Flavobacterium sp. | reverse complement strand
GATCCCCAGAAACCTTTATATAGCGCATAAAAGACTTATGAGAACGATGCCCACTGATAGACATGATAATCAATGGGTCGGTGCCCTTTAAGTATTCATTTGAGCAAAAGCTGCGGCGCGCGGTGTGAGTTTGAAGATAGCTGTATTTCATATCAACGAGCTCCTTAAGCTCACGACCATAGGTAACTTGTTTCGTAAAAGGAACGTGGAGGCATGGTAATTTCGCCCCTACTAATTTAATGATACGATTAAACTCGTTGTTCTTTGGAACCTTTGGAAGAGCGTTATCATACTTTTTCAAGATAGTATTTACAACCGGATGTATAGGAATGGTCACCTTGCCTCCTGTTTTCTTTTGAACGAATTCTAATCGGTTGTTTTTTATAGCTGATGAATCAATAGTTGAATAGTCAGAGAAACGCATGGCGGTGAAACATCCTATCACAAACACATCTCGTACTTGTTCGTGAACTGGATCGTCAAAGTCTTTGATTTCCAATAATTGAAGGATTTCATCTTCCGTGAGATAAATGCTGTCAGTTTCTTCACGACGGGTGTCAAATTCTAATTCTATCAACTTTGCTGGCTGGAGTTGCTTCAACTTAACGGCATACTTAATTATCTGCAAAAGATCCATCATACATTTAGCATGTGTATTCATGGCAAATTCCTCATCGATGATTAGAAAATCACTAAGCATGTCGATGTTGGTTTGAGAAAAATCCTTAAGTGTCAAAACAAGGCTTTTTTGTTCTTCAAATTTCAAAAGATATCTTTTTGTTGTTCTATAAGACCCAATGGAGGAGGGCTTCAGCTTCTTACGCTTAGGTGAAAGTCTTATGCCGGATTCGCAGTCACGGATAAACTGATCCATAAATCCAATAAAGGAATCCTTGGTCAGTTCGATGCATTTTTGGTTTACCTTGTTTTTGGGGTTATCAACTAATGCCAATAGCTTGGTTTGAAACTCTACAAAACTCAATTTAGGCTTCCCATTTTTATAAAAATCTAACAAGGTTAAAATCTCAATCTCGAGTTCCTTAAGTCTTTGAATGAGAAGTGATGTCGTATTTTTACCTACATAAGCCTTCACAAAACACTTCTTCTTATCCCAATGACTGGTATTGATACTTCGACCTGTGTAAAGAAATATACTTACTCCGCTTACAGAAACCTTTACTCGAATGCTACTTTGCACTGCTCTGGGCCTTGCCAATGAAAATGAAACTCCCATATATTAATTATTTTTCTAAACGTTTCTTAAAAAATTCATGATACTGCTCTTCAGAAAATGGTATTTCCTACCTGATTTCTGAGCTACCAGTTTTTCCTCCAAGACAAGCTTTACTAATGTCTGCTCACTGATACCAAGAAACTTTGCCGCCTTTTTACGATCCCAAAGTTCTTCATTAAAACTTTCACCTATATATGGATTTGATACCAATGCTTCAATCTCCTTTCGAACGATAGTTGACATTAAAGATTTCAATTCTTCCAGTGAAACTGTTACTACTTGAGTTTGTACTATCTGCATAGAAAGTTAAATTATTGTATTAAGTATTCCGACTTTAAGGCTAGTAAAGAAGTTTGAAAATCCTCCTTTACTAGCGCTAAACCTACTAATTTTAAGCAGCATTTATAAATTCCACAAAGCCCTGATCATATTCATACTGACATCTTTTTACAGCAATATCATAGTATTCTTCAGATTTTTCGATCCCGATGAAATTGTATTTTTTCTCCCTAAAGCAAGCTTTACCAGTTGAGCCCGAACCAAAAAACGGGTCAATAAGTATGCCACCATGTGGAATCAATAAACGGACTATCTCTTGCATCAACGTTGTTGGCTTTACGGTAGGATGAGTATTTAACTTTGACTTTCCCTCACGCTCATTTTGCCCATTTGAAGGTTGGTAAAGACCTTCTTCCTTGTCTTTCTTGCTTGCTTTAGGATTATAAATGATTTTAAAATAACTGCTCGCTCCAGCATTAATTATGCAATTACGCCCTTGTGCTATTTCAGTAAACTGAACATTTCCAAAAGAGTCATTCCCAGAAATTTTTGACATTGGCCAATGAACTTTGTTAGTTAGACCTGATTGCATATCTAAATCAAAACAAGGACAATCTGGATCGGAATGTCGAATATTGATTTTTGTTTTTTCGCCGTGCTTGATTTCTTCTATAGACATCTTATCACAAATGCATTCTATGATCATATCAGCTGGAAATTTTTCCCCTATTCGACATGCATCAACATTCATTCCACCAGTTCTCCAACGCAATACATTAGATGCAATGTTCTTCTCAGAAATGGGTTTTTGAACAATAGCGATTGGCTCATATGCTGGCTTTAATCCAAGTGTTCCATATCCTTTCCATTTTTTGGCTTCATCAGTAATGGCATTATAAGTCGGCAATTTCTCACCATTTGGCTCAAAAGTCCCATCGGGATGATTTCGAGATGCAGTTGCAATACGATGGCCTCTATTGGGGTTCCCAAATTGCTTATCTATCAACAAAGACAAATCCTTTGACTTTGGCATTCCTGAAGAATATACCCAATTTATTTGCCCTTTAACTTCAAAACCAGCATCCTCTAAATTAACAAGCATATGATGATAAGTCTTCGGAGAGCCAAACGATGCTACCGAAGCTCCCGGCTTCAATACTCGAAAAATCTCTTTCCAGAATTCAACAGATGGAAGAGCATTATCCCACCCATTCCCCATAAATTTCAGCCCATATGGGCCATCGGTAATACATCCATCAAGAGAATTACTTGGAAGTGATTTTAATACCTCAAGATTATCTCCCAGATAAATCTTAGAATTGATTCCTATTGACAATTTGGAGAATCTTCCATTTTCAACTTCATTTTTTTTCCCAGGCTGAAGTGTATCTCCTGATTTTGTAGATGTGTTAAACGAGTTAACTCGATCTTGGACCATCTTATCCATTTTTTTTAATTTTTTCATTTTTTGTATATTTTATGGCTCGTCTTCAATTTTCGTGAAGGGATAAAGCCGGTTAAAAGTTTTCTGGATGGCAACCATTTAGATGTATTAAACAACTTAGCCTGATTGCCAATCTTGCAAAATTGTGGAAATTCCTTCCCGCAGTAGACTCTTCTTTGTGAACAGTGATGTTCTATTAAAGGGTAAGTCCAAAAGTTTCGATCATTAGGTACTGATGATCGAACTACACGCATGCATGTTGAAGAATACTGACTCTTCCACACGACTCGGTAATAAAATGTGTTCATACTTACAGATTTAAGATTTATAAAAAATTTGTGCCTTGTTTTTAATGAGCTTTCTTGGCATCACGCTTTACGCTCAAATTTAAAATACTATTTTAAGTAGCTTTTTTGTGTCGAACCAATTTTGGCACAAAAAAAATTACACCCCATAAATTGATTGGTAAAGTTTCCATAATTCTAACCTAGCATAGAAATCCATAAATATTTTTTTGTCCTTCATCTTTATTTCAACAACCCATTTTTTTTTATCCTTAAGGACAATTAAATCGATCATTAATTTATTTTTGGTAGGCATGTCTAAATCAAGCAAAATATACCCTAGAGACTCATAAAGTTTACTCACAGATTGCTCTATATCATTCCCTGAAATTCCAACATTTTTACTAAATGAACGTACTTTTTCCCCAGCATCATTAATCCAAAATGCCTTTATTGTTTCATATTTCTTATTGGATTTCTTACTAAATCCAGTTGAAAAGGAATAATCTGGAGCAGCAACATATAACAATCTTTTAGCTTTGATACGAAATGATTCAACTAAATATAATATGTCTTTAGCTGAAACCTCATTCATTGCACCTCCTAAAATTGACTTTAAATTTTGATTATAAACTGTTCTAAGTTCACTGCTTACTTTAAGTAGTTCATTATTTATTGTATTAAACTCTTCCTCAAAGGCTTCAATTTGTAAGTTATTTTCACGATGCAGTATATACCCCGCCACTGGTTTTGAAAGTTTAATAAATTCATCATATGGAAAGCGAACAATACCAGAACGCAACTTGATTTCAGATTCCAATAACGAATCCGCAAGTGCAATAAACTCATCTTTAGATGGCATAAACTCCGGTAATTTTGATTTCAAGTCAAACAAATGCATAATGTTTATAATTGTTCTGCAAATGTATGAAATAATAATTAAAGTTCGACACAAATATTGTACTTTATTTTTAAAATAATTATAATTTACTGATAATCAGCTTATTATGTTATAAATAATTTACTTATAAGACATGTACAATTAATTCATTTAACGGGTGCCTCCCACCAGGTATCCGGTGGGAGGTATCCGCCCTTACATACAAAATATCCCTCTACCCCCCTATCAGCACTCAATCCCCTACAAAAAATTTCTGGCAAAAAATGGCTGAGATGAGGCTATTGGTGATCCATTCATTTAAAATTCAACATTTGGATTTCCCATTACTAAAACATCTATTAGAAGCGTAAATGGATTCCTAAAGGACCTTCCTCCAAGTAAATCTTTAGGGACAATCTCATTTGAATTAAAATAGATTGCATTACCGTTTGAATCAAAATATACTGGCTGACGATTATTATCTAACTCAAAAACCGGCACATGCAAACTA
>JAHEHJ010000140.1 GCA_024644655.1 Flavobacterium sp. | reverse complement strand
TGAAAAGCGTAAATCATTAGAAATATAAACCTAACAGATTATTATTTTTCATTCCAAAAGTTGATAAAAATCATCTAACTCTTTGACTATTAAGTTAGCATTTTTTTCTAAAAAGAGTACAAAAGCCTCTTCGAAAGAAGAGGCTTTTTTTGTACAAATTGTTTAGCTTTAACTAGAGGTGTTTAATTGCTTAATCTAAAAGTAATATTTGAAGTTTAGTATTTTATGATATATTTGGAAAATATTATTCCCCATATATTTTACCATGAAACCATTATCTGTATTCTCATATAAATTTAATATTACCACTGTTTTAATACTCAGTATCTTTATTCTTTTAATGGTGTCTTGTAATGAAAATACAGAAGTTGATACGACACATTTTGATATTTCAATTGCTAAAGCAAAACAAATTCTTAAAAAGCAACCCGATTCGGTTCTTGTCCTAACAGATAAACTACTACAATCCTCCTCAAAAACTAAACTCAACGTTAGTAAATTAGTTGCACTATACTTATTAAGACAAGAAGCTTTTGCACAACTTAAGCGAATGGATTCGGTAGTGATAATAGGTGAACGAATAAGAGACATTGCAAAAAAAAATCCAGATTCGCTTTCAATTGCTCAATCGTTATTGCCTGTTAAAGGGGATATTGATTTTGCCACTCAACAAAAAATGGCACCTTTTTTCCCAGGATCAATACAAGTCTTTAAACAACACAAAATGAACTATGAACAGGCTAGATTGAGTGCTTCTTATGGTTCTATTTTAGCGCATCAAGGGGATTTTGTAAATGGGCAAAAACAATTGATAGAGGCGTTCGTCCTCTTTAGTAAAATGGATAGCATTAAGCCAATAATTAATGTTTGTAATAATATTGGAAGTACTTATTCGTACACCAAGAATCCAAGTAAGGCACTGCTGTATTACCAAAAAGCGTATGAGGCCGCATTAAAAGTTAAAAATAATGAAGCGCTTTCCTCTATTTTAATGAATATTGGAACCGAGTACAATGATAGTTTTAAAAATCATGATAAAGCCATTAGTTATTATAAAAAAGCGTTAGCCGTTTTGCCTGCGGGAACGGCTTATTTTCTCAAAATGAAAATTGACTACAATATGGCAATTGCTTCATTCGAAAAAGGCGATTTATCTACTTCTGAACGAACGTTCAAGAATATGCTGGATCAATGTGTAGCAACTAAAGAATTTGAAGGGGTGGCTATGGCAAGCAAAGGATTGGGCGATGTTTATTTTAAACAAAAGCAATTTGCAAAAGCCTTATTGTATTTGAATCGTGCGCTTCACTTATCGGATTCGTTAGGGATGAAAAATGAATCGTTATTGATGCTCCCTTCTTTATTACAATTGCACAAGGAAAACAATGATTATAGCAATGCATTGCAAATTTCAGAACGATTAAAAGTACTCAACGATTCTATCCTTTCATCAGAGAAACAAATTGCCGTACAAGAAATAGAAGAAAAGTACCAATCTGAAAAGAAGAATATCGAAATCGTAAATCTTCAGCACATTTCAATTCTTAAAAGTATAATAGTAAGTGTGCTTTTGGCTTTTCTGGTAGGTTTGTTTTTCATGTTACGATACAGAAATAGGTTGTATAGAGAAAAACAAAATGCGTACGCTGTCTTGATGAAAAAATACAAAGAAGAAAGAGAGCAAGGTTCTAAAAAATCCATTGCAGCTACCTCACAAATGGATTCAAACGAAAATAAAGTTGAAGATGTAATTGATGGTTTGTTTCAAAAATTAATGCAACTTTATATAGCAGAGCAACCTTTTTTAGACCCTAAATTGAAACTAGAGTTTATTGCCAAACGATTGAATATCGCACCGAGGGTTTTGACCGCTAATATTAAAGCCAATGGATATTCAGGGTTTAATGTGTTTACTAATAAGTTTCGAGTAGAAGAGGTCAAGCGACGATTTGAAGACCCTAAGTATGCCAATTTTAAATTGGAAGTTATTGCTGCAGAATCAGGTTTTGGGAGTAAACAAACATTTTATACCGCCTTTGAAGAATTTACAGGGGTAAATCCAGGTTATTTCCGTGATGAAATAATAAAAAAATAGGATATAAATTAGTTAAAAACCAAACAGTTGTGTTTTTTTAGACAGTGTTTACAGTATTTTAGACTTTGAGTCCAAAAATAGTGGTTTGAACTGTTTTTACTTTGCGGTACTTATTACTAATAATAGTTACCATGAACCCCACATTTACTTTTAGCAAAGTATCACGCTTTGTATTTTCGATTTTATTTAGTGTAGTGTTGTTGCCTCAACTTATCGCACAACCTACTTTTACTAGCACGCCTACCACAACCGTTACGGCAGGCAATTATTACGCTTATCCAATGCGTGCTACTGCTGCTACAACTAATCCAATTAACTTTTCAATGAATAGATTGCCTTCTTGGTTGAGTTTTTCAAGAACGGGTCAAACTATGAGCCAACAAATTGGTACTACATTTCAATCAGGGTATGGTCCTGGTGCCGTTGCGGCAGATGCTAATGGCAATGTTTATGTTATACCACAAGCAAGTATAATTCCTACTATTTATAAAATTGCACCAGATGGTACGGTTAGTACCTTTGCAACTAAATTGCATTATGGTGGTGGATCCACGGGTGTTGCCGGATCAGGAGGAGGTCATACTTATGGAAGTGCTGTAGTAATTGGAGACTATTTGTATATGTCGCAGACTGTAGCAAATAGTAATTCTTGGGTTGGGATTACTCGTTACAATATTACACAAACCAATCCAATAGGACAAAACGTTTATGGAGGGCCACAAGCTACCTCAGATTATAATATATCAGGAATGGTATATTACAATGGGGCTCTTTATGCATGTGCTAAAGTCTCAAATAAAATAAAAAAAATTATTATTAATGATATCACTCCAAGTGCTAGTACAGTATCCGATTACATTACTACAGGGATTACAACTCCTAATGGTTTAGCCTTTAATAGATCAGGCGATCTTTTTGTGACAGAAGATGCAGGAACAGTTAAAAAATATACAGTTGGTACTACCACTAGTCCAACACAAGTCCTTACAAGAACTGGTAGAGCTACAGGCATAGTATTTGATTCTCAAGATAATTTATTTGTTGGTTCAGATCAAGCTGGGGTAGCTAAATATAATCCAACGTTAACCACTTCTATTTTGATTTCTAACCTATCTCAAGATGCTTATACTTATGGATTAAATCTCGATGCAAATGGAGCGGTGATTTATGGAAATTATAACGTAAGAAAAGTATTTAAATACGAAACAGGAGCAGTAATCCAGGGTACACCTACCAATGCTAACGTAGGGGTACACCCAGTGAGTATTGCGGCTAATGATGGAGGAATTACTTCCCAAGATTTTAACATTACAGTTGCGCCAGGAATTCCGCCGGTTCCTACCGGATCGGCTACCCAAACAGTATGTCCAAACCCGGTACCTACTTTAGCTAGTTTAGCTGTAACGGGAACAGATATCAAATGGTATGCTGCTGCATCAGGAGGGACAGCTTTAGCGAGTACAACACCTATAGTCAATGGAACACGGTATTATGCCACTCAAACCGAATACAATTTAGAAAGCACGACCCGATTAGCAGTTACAGCTACTATCTCAGAGAATAGTTTATACGGCAATGCATTGGATTTTGCAGGGTATGAGTATGTTCAATTAGGAGCATCTACGGCTTTAAATACGTATGCCAATTTTACCGCAGAAACATGGATTAAGGTACCCTCTTCTGTATCTTCATTTCCCGCAGCTATTTATGCAAAAACAGGGAATGAAAATTTTATTTTTGCAATTACTGGAACGAATAGTACTGATATGAAATTAGCTGTTCAGCAATCTGGTGTATCGAACGGAGGTTTTATTGATTCTGGAACAACCACTTTTTCGGCAGATAATTGGCAGCATGTAGCCTATGTGCAAGATCAGGGTGTTGGAACACTTTACCTTAATGGTATAGCAGTAGGAACGGGATCAGTTCCAGCAAATCAGTCTGCAGTTGATAATTTTATTGGGGCAGCTGTAATTCAAGGAACTCCAGGATTTAATTTTACAGGTAAAATGGATGAATTTCGTATTTGGAACACACCCCGAACAGCTGCTGAAATCCAGGCCAATATGTATACTACTTTGACGGGGAGTGAGACAGGATTAGTAACCTATTATAATTTTAATCAAGGAGTTTCGGGAGGGAATAATAGCACAATCACTGCATTAACGGATTTAAGTTCCAACGCTATTTCTGGAACTATATCTAATTTTAGTCTAAATTATTCCTCTAGTAACTTTCTTAATAACGATAGTACACCTGCAATAACAGGAACTACAAATAGCGTTTGTTCAGGAGGATCTATTCAATTTTCTAACCCTGTTTCTGGCGGAACATGGTCTTCGTCAGATACTAGTATTTTTACCATCTCTTCAACAGGGTTAATTAGAGGTGTTGCGGCAGGAACTGCCAATGTAATCTACGAATACCAAAATAATGGTTGTTTGCGTCGTGCAACTTTTGCAGTTACTATTACTCCAGGACCAGCAGTAACAGTTAGCCCATCGAGTGCTAACTATACAGCAGGAGGTACAGCGGTAACCT
>JAHEHJ010000005.1 GCA_024644655.1 Flavobacterium sp. | reverse complement strand
CCGAATTAAGAGCCAAATTACAACCTGCAGCTTGGGGGCAAACTCAAATTGTTGATGCATCCCACTTGATTGTATTTGCTAACCAAACTAGTTTTGGTGACGCTGATGTTGATGCTTACATTGAAAACGCGGCTACAACTAGAAACGTACCTGTAGAAGCACTAAGTGGCTATGGAGATTACGTAAAAGGAGCTTTAAAAGGTATGCCAGAAGAAGCAAGAACCATTTGGACTTCCAAACAAACCTATTTAGCCTTAGGTAATTTATTAAACGCGGCTGCTGAATTGAAAATAGACGTAACCCCAATGGAAGGGTTTGTACCAGCTCAATTCAACGAAATCTTAGGTTTAGACAAACTAAACTTGAATGCGGCTGTAATTGCTACTGTGGGTTACCGTCATGAAGAAGACGCTACTCAACATTTAGCTAAAGTGAGAAAATCAAACGAGGATTTATTCCTAACCCTATAATTAATAACTCTAAAACTATTTTAACAATGAAGAATTTAAAATCAATCGCCCTTGCCCTAGTAGTAGCTTTTGGAACTACTGTAGCTGTAGCACAAACTAAAAAAATTGACGCTTCTAAAAGTAGCATCACTTGGTTAGCTAAAAAAGTAACTGGAGAACATTCTGGAACTGTAAACCTTAAAGAAGGAACATTAATTTTCAAAGGAAAAAAAGTAGCTGGTGGTAACTTTACTGTTGACATGACTACTTTAACTGCTACTGATTTAACAGGAGATTGGAAAGAAAAATTAAACGGTCACTTAAAATCAGATGATTTCTTTGGTGTTGCCAAGTTTGCAACGTCTACATTAGTATTCAAAAAAATCGCTGATAAAGGAAATGGTGTGTACACTGTAACGGCTGATTTGACTATCAAAGGAATTACAAACCCAGTAACTTTTGATTTGAATGTAAAAGACAATACAGCTACTGCTAATGTAAAAATTGACCGTACTAAATTTGATATCAAATACAACTCAAAAAGCTTCTTCGATAGCATTGGTGACAAAGCTATTTATGATGATTTCGACTTAACTGTTAACCTACAGTTCTAAAAATTGGGAACAATTGCTATGAAAAGAAAACCTCGAAAAGAAATTTTCGGGGTTTTTTGTTTTAAAAAATATAGCATCTTTGTAACATTTAAACGACGCATCATTCCATGAAAATTGCTGTTATTGACAATTACGATAGCTTTACTTTTAACCTAGTTCATTACTTAGAAGCACTCCATGCAGACGTAACTGTGTTCAGAAATGATGAGTTTGACATGGAAGAATTAGCCCCTTTTCACAAACTTTTGCTCTCTCCGGGGCCAGGATTACCCCACGAAGCCGGATTGCTCAAACAAGTGATTACCACCTATAGCACTTCCAAAAGCATCTTGGGTATTTGTCTTGGACATCAAGCTATAGGGGAAGTTTTTAATTCTAAATTAATCAATTTAAAATCAGCACTTCATGGTGTTTCATCTAAAGTACGAGTAACAGATACTAATGAAGTACTTTTTCAAAACCTACCTTCCGAATTCGAAGTAGGGCACTACCATTCTTGGGTAATTGACCCTTCAAGCCTTTCCGATGTATTATCGGTCACTTCTTTAAGCGAAGACGGACATATTACCTCCATATCGCATCTTTTATATGATGTAAAAGGTATTCAATTCCATCCCGAGAGCATACTTACGCCTCATGGAAAAGTCATTTTAAAGAATTGGCTCGAATCGTAACCTAAATTTAATCAGTGTAATTAAAACTTTAATAAAGTACACTTAATAGTCTTGAATTTAACTATTTATATATTCACTATAGATATTCCTTATAGTGCCAAATCCGTAAAACAAATGTTAAATACGAATTAAACAAATGTTTAAATTAAACAAATGTTTAACTTCGCACTCTCATTTTAGCACAATCACTGATGATCGAATTTAACGAAAAACAAATAGAAATTCTTCAAGTAGCCGAACAGCTATTTGCCGATGAAGGTTTTGATGGAACTTCAGTTAGAGATATTGCCAAAAATGCTCAGGTGAATGTCGCCATGATTTCGTACTATTTTGGTTCCAAAGAAAAACTACTAGAAGCCTTAGTCGTGTATCGTATTTCAGATATGGGATTACAACTCGAACATCTTTTCCAAGAATCCATATCCCCTATCGAAAAGATAGATAAGATCATTGCTTTTTACATACAGCGTATCAACAGCAATCGGTGCATGTATCAAATATTGCATTATGAACTTTCTACTAAGAAAAGAGAAATCAATTATGAAGCGTTTACTGCAGTTAAGAATAATAACCTCAAACTACTGCAAAGCATCATCAAAGAAGGCCAAGACCAAGGAGTCTTTCAGCCCAATATCAACGTCGCCCTTTTGCCCCCCATCATCATTGGCAGTTTTATTCACATTCACATGAATAAATCCTATTACCTCGATTTGTTAAACCTAAAAACTGAAGCAGACTACGAGCAGTATATCACCAATGATTTAACCTCACACGTACAAAAAACCATTAAAGCACTACTTGTTTATGCCAATTAATTCCAAACTCCTACTTGCAACGTTCCTACTTGTTTGCGGTTCTACGCTAGCACAAGAGAAAAAGCTTTTAACACTCAAAGAAGCGGTTGCCTTAGCACTTTCAAATAGTGACGCCTCAACTTTAGCCAAAACGAAAGTAACGACCTCACAATTGGAATGGGAGACCGTAAAAAACAATCAGTACCCTAGCCTAAAAGCATCGGGTCAGTATTTGCGTTTATCGAGTGCCCATGTAAACTCCAATATTCAATCCAATAGCGCTTCTGGCTCTTCTGCGGCCCCTCTAAAGGTAGATCAGCTTGTCTTGGGACAACTGAATGCCTCTGTACCTGTTTTTAACGGATTTAGGCTTAAAAACGCTATTTCAGAATCGGAAAGCTTGTATAAAGCCGAAACCTTTACCGAAAAACATACTAACGAAGAAATTGGTTTGGATGTCGTAGAGCTTTTTGCCAACCTCTATAAATCCCAACAAATGATTCTGCTTACGGAGGAGAATCTTAAAACAGCCCAACAACGCGTAAAGGACTTTACCGCCATGGAAGAGAATGGTTTGTTGACTCGCAACGACTTATTAAAAGCCCAATTGCAAGAATCAACTCTACAATTAGCCATAGAAAACGCTAAAAAAAATGCGGCCGTTACCAACTACAACCTTACAACCCTATTAAAACTGCCTACAACCACTACAATAGAAATTGATATAGAGGCTGTAAAAAAAGATATGGCCAGCAACCAGAACCTAACCACAGAAGGCGAACGCAACGATTTAAGAGCTCTAGAACTCAAGAAAAAAGCGGTTGAAAGCGGTATTAAAATGGCCCAAGCCAATTACTACCCTTCCCTTGCGCTTACAGGTGGTTATATTGCGTTTGATTTGAATAACGTGCTCACAGTGACCAACGCTATGAATGTGGGCTTAGGCGTTTCCTATGACCTATCCAGTATCTTTAAAAACGGGAAACAAGTAAAACTAGCCCGAAGCAAAGCAAAAGAAGCCGAGGTTGCCACTTCATTATTAGGCGACCAAATAAAAGAAGAAGTTTTTCAGGCCCAACAAAACTATACGTTGTCACTTACCCAAAGTGCGGTTTATGATAAAGCCGTTCAACAAGCCACCGAGAACTACCGTATCATCAAAGACAAATACGACAACAACTTATCGAATACCAATGATTTACTAGAAGCTGATTACATTGCCTTGCAATCCAAAATAAACCAAGCGCTATCAAAAGCCGATATTGCTCAAAAATATTACGAACTCCAATTTGCATCGGGAAAACTAATTCCATCCTTACAACTAACTCAAAAATAATATCCTACCTATCATGGCAAATACAAATAAAAAATTCACGTTAATCTTCATCGTTTTACTCGTACTAGGCGTTGCTTATGGAAGTTATAAATACATTCATTCGCTTTCTCACGAAACCACAGACGACGCTCAAGTTTCTAAGAAAATGAATCCCATTATCCCACGTGTGGGTGGCTATATCACCAAAGTTTTTATCAAAGACAATGACTTTGTAAAAAAAGGAGACACCTTGTTCATCATTGACAATAGTGATTATGCCGTTAAAGTAGCCGAAGCCAAAGCCAACTTGGCTGCCGCTGAAAACAATTATGAAGTAGCTAAAGCAGATACCGGCTCTTCAGAAGCTACCATTGCTATTTCAAGCGCTAACATTCAATCGGCCTCAGGTTCTATAGAAACAGCCCGTATTAAATTGCGTAGAGCAAGCAATGATTTTGATCGCTACACCAACCTATACAAAAACCATTCAATCACCAAACAACAGTTTGAACAAGCAGAAGCTTCCAAGCAAGAAGCCGAAAGCCAAGTGCGTATCTTAGAAGAACAACAAAAAGCCACCCGTTTTCAAAAAACAGTAGCTTCATCCAAATCCAATGTAAGCGCTAAGCAAGTATTAGTAGCACAAGCCAACGTGCAAAAAGCCAAAGCGGTTTTAGATGCAGCCCTATTAAACCTAGGATATACCGCCATAACAGCCTCTGTAGACGGTCAAGTATCAACCATCGATTTACAACCGGGGCAACTTGTACAACCAGGACAATCCCTTTTCTATATCATCAATAATTCAGAAACTTGGGTTGTGGCCAATTTCAAAGAGACCCAATTAAACAAAATGCGCGTAGGACAAAAGGTGAAATTAAAAATCGATGCCTTCCCTGGCAGCGAATTTGAAGGCGAAGTGCATTCCTTTTCACCCGCTACAGGTTCTCGCTTTTCGCTTTTACCTCCTGATAACGCCAGTGGTAACTTTGTAAAAACCGTGCAACGCCTACCCGTTCGTATTGATTTCACTGCCAATAATGATACAAAAAAACTACAATTACTTCGCTCTGGAATGAACGTAGATGTTGATGTAATTTTAAAATAAATTTCAATTCCGGCTTGATTCGAGGCTTTAGCCTACTGACATAGAATTTGGAATAAACTTGAAACCTGAAACTTGAAACCTAAAATGCCAACTGTCCAAGAAGATTTAGTCGAATACGGCTTCCGTAGGGCTATCATCACCATTACGGCCGTGCTGTGTGCCCTGCTTGAAATAGTAGACACCACTATTGTCAATGTGGCACTCAATAACATGCGCGGTAGTTTAGGCGCTACCCTAACCGATGTGGCTTGGGTTATCACCGCCTATGCCATTGCCAATGTGATTGTGATTCCTATGACGAGTTGGTTATCGCAACAATTTGGACGCCGAAACTACTTTGCCGCCTCCATCATCATCTTCACTGTGGCCTCTTTCATGTGTGGAAACGCCGATAATATTTGGGAACTCGTAGCCTTTCGATTCATACAAGGATTAGGGGGTGGAGCACTTTTAGTTACCGCCCAAACCATTATTACCGAAAGTTATCCTATTGAAAAAAGAGGGATGGCACAAGCCATCTATGGCATGGGTGTCATCGTGGGGCCTACTTTAGGTCCGCCATTAGGTGGCTATCTCGTAGACCATTTCTCGTGGCCCTATATCTTTTATATCAACATCCCCATCGGAATCATAGCTACTTTACTAACGCTAACCTTTGTGAGAAGTCCAAAATACGGAGAGAAACTAAAAGCCAATCAAGTCGATTGGTTGGGCATCATCCTATTGTCCTCTTTCATTGGCTCTCTACAATACGTTCTAGAACACGGGCAGCAAGACGATTGGTTCAATGACGACACTATTACAGGACTCTCTATATTAAGTGGCTTTGGATTGTTCTTCTTCATCTGGCGCCAACTCACCTACAAGCACCCTATTGTCAATCTAAAAGTACTAAACGACAGCAACCTGCGTGTAGGAGTCATCATGAGTTTCATCATGGGATTTGGGCTCTATGGCTCTACCTTTATCATCCCCATCTATACCCAGTCTATTTTAGGTTGGACCGCTACCGATGCCGGACTCTTACTCATCCCCAGTTCGCTAACCGTAGCCTTTATGATGCCTATGATTGGAAAGCTCATTCAGCGTGGCATTCCACAAACCTATATGGTAGCCCTTGGCTTCCTAGCCTTTTTTATATTTACCTATTGGATGCACAATATGATGACACCCGATACCGGTGAAGAACACCTGTATTGGCCCCTCATCGTTAGAGGTATCGGACTCGGACTCCTTTTTGTTCCCATCACCACCCTCTCCCTTTCCACCCTAAAAGGTAAAGGCATAGGCGAAGGCGCTGCTTTCACGGGTATGATGCGTCAGTTGGGAGGCTCCTTTGGAATCGCCATCATCACCACCTACTTGGCCCGATTGGGACAAGAACACCGGGTGAATTTAATTGCCCACCTAGACCCCACCCGAACCATGGTTCAAAATAAAATACACGGGCTTCAGCGCACATTTATGGCAAAAGGGTTCAGCCCCGATATTGCCCTTCAAAAAGCATATAAAGTGCTCGACTATGGCGTTACTAAACAAAGCACCGTGCTTTCCTATATGGATGTATTTCTATACCTAGGAATACTATTCCTACTCTGTATCCCTTTTATCCTTCTCATCAAAAAAAATAAAAAAGCCCCCGTAATACCGGAAGGCTTGCATTAAATTGGAAATTGGCATTTGCCCCTATATATTGGTTACCCATATATCATTCCTACCCATATGTCATCCCGATGGGATTTTATTGAAATAAATTCTCCATTTTCTACCAATATGTCATCCCTACGGGATTTTATTGAAATGAATTCTCCATTTTCTACCAATATATCATCCCTACGGGATTGAATTAAAACGAACATGTTTTCTACCTATATGTCATACCGATGGGATTGTATTGAAATGAATTTGTTTTTCTACCGAAATGTCATCCCTACGGGATTGTATTGAAACGAATTCTCCATTTTCAACTTTTAAAAGTTATCACATTAAAACTGTACAAAAAAACAAGCTACCAATACATTTCCTATAAAGTAAAAAAGGAGTCTTTAAAGTTTTCTGTTGAGGAATAAAAAAGAAATAACACAAAAAAACACACCAGTAAAAAGACTAGTATAACAAGTACAATTTTAAGATATTTTCTTAACATGCAAGTACTGTAAATGAGTTAAAACTATTCGCACTGCAACACCTATCCACATAGGTATACAGAGAGATTAATACCGAAGATATACTTTATTAGTGATTTAAAGTATAAACTCATTAAAAAATTGACTAGTTATCCTGCAAAAAACAATCAAACAATGTCAAATCTAAAAACCTCAACTTCAGAAATGTAACACAATACATCAGCCAATTGACTAAACAAAATAGAACATCCCAACACCCAATATTCTAAATCTATTTTATACTTTTTTACAATCAACCTATTTATTCTACAATACTTCCACTTTACCTCATAAAAAACCTATCTCGTAAAAACCAATGTCGTTTCGGAACTCAAATTGGCATCAAATCCATAGCCTTCATAATTGAATCCTTTCAATCCTTCTATCGTTTCCACGTTGAAATCCAATATATACCGAACCATCAATCCTCGTGCTTTCTTAGCAAAAAAACTAATCACTTTAAGTTTCCCATCTTTATAGTCTTTAAATTCCACCGTGATAACAGGTACTTTTAGTGATTTCACATCAATGGCACTAAAATACTCTTGGCTTGCCAAATTCAGAAACAATTCCCCGTCCTCCAACTCATTATTCAAAGCAGTAGTAATTGATTTTTTCCAAAACGCATACAAATTCTTAGCTCTACCAATGGGCAATGAAGTTCCCATCTCTAATCGGTATGCTTGAATTAAATCTAAAGGCTGCAACAATCCATACAAACCTGAAAGAATACGCACCTTTTGTTGCAATACCTCTATTTTTTCTATGGGCAATGTATGAATATCAAGTCCTAGATACACATCACCGTTAAACGCATAAATAGCTTGTCGCGCAGTATCTGTTGTAAAAGGCTCTCCCCATTCTTGGTTGCGTTGCCAATTTAGATCGGCCAATTTTTCAGATATATCCATTAATGCCGCTAACTGTTTTGGCTTCTTCTTTTTAAGAACCCCATGTATCGTTTTGGCTTCTTTCAAAAACATAAATGCTGAAGCTGGAACTTCAGGTATAGGAGTCGTAAAATCTAACGATTTTGCTGGAGACAAGACTAGTTTCATAGAATCAATTATATTTTCCAAAACTACAAAATAGAATACGTATAAAGAAGAATTCGCATCTAAATGAAAACCTCTATTCAAACCCCTAATACTATCGTAAAACGATAAAGACTTATAGACACGAGTATTTTAATCCAACTATAGGTTTAAAATGATTAAATCATTTAATAAGAGTTAATTAATTGATATTATATTAAAATATTTAGTATAATTGCGCTATCATTTTAGCAATAACCCTAAAAAAAATGAATTCATACCTGTTACACCCAAACCCGATTGCTAGCAAAGTAGCCGATCGTGTTTCAGCATTACTTGCCTATTGGGACAAAGATTTGATTTGTCGTTTTGCCAATGGGGCCTATTTAAGATGGTTCAATAAAGAAAAAGAGGAAGTAGTTGATGCAATTACTTTAAAAGAATTATTAGGCCCGCTCTACGCTAGTAACCTGCCTTATATCCAAAATGTATTAAAAGGCGAAGTTCAAACCTTTGAGCGAGAAACCATTCTACCCAATGGAACCGTTCAATATACGTTAGCCAACTTTTACCCTGATTTTGCAGAAAATGAAGTGATTGGTTTTTACGTACACGTAGCCGATGTAACCCCTTTAAAATTATTGGAAAAGAAATTAATCAAATCCAATCAAACGATAAAGGAACAAAACCAGCGCCTTTTAAACTTCTCGAATGTTATATCACATAATTTAAAATCATACGCAGTAAGTCTTTCCTCTTTACTCTCTTTACTAAAAGAAAACGATGAAGAAGAAGAAAAAGAACGCTTGCATTTCTTTTTAAATCGCTTATCCGATAGATTCAGTGGTACCGTTAATCATTTAAATGAAATTGTTACCGCGCAAAATCAAGCCAGCATCAATTTTGAAATTATTAATCTACAAGAGTATGTAGAGAAAACGATTCAAATTCTTCAAATTCAAATTGATGAGAGCAATGCGGTAATCTTAAATAAAATTGACAAAAAGGTAATGTTATTTGCCAATCCGGCCTATATGGAAAGTATCTTACTCAACTTTCTAACGAATGCCATCAAATACAGCCACCCCGATCGAAACCCATTAATAGAATTAGTAAGTTTTGAAGAAAAAGATACTATTGTATTAAGCATTAAAGACAATGGCAAAGGAATTGACCTTGACAAACATGGTGAAGAATTATTTGGAATGTACAAAACGTTTCATGGCAACACCGATGCACAAGGCATTGGTTTATTCATTACCAAATACCAAATTGAAACTATGGGAGGTCAAATTGAAGTAGAAAGCCAAGAAAACATAGGAACTACTTTTAAAATATCATTCAACACTATGATTGACTAACTTGTCGTTCAAGTTAAAAACCTTGTTGTTCTATAACGCTTTAAAAGATAAAAACTAGCTATGGCCAAGCTTAAAACCTTATTAAAAAACATCGCAGCTATACTAGTAGGAATTGTTATTGGAAGCCTTGTAAACATGGAGCTAATCAACATGAGCAGTTCTATAATAGCACCTCCAAAAGGTGCCATTGTAACAACAGTTGAGGGATTAAAAGCCAGTATGCATTTATTCCATCCCAAACATTTTCTCTTTCCTTTTTTAGCTCATGCCTTAGGCACATTGGTAGGTGCAATATTGAGTGCGGTGATAGCGCCTATAGATTTTAAGAAAAGAGCTGCTTATATAATTGGAATTGTATTTCTTATAGGAGGAATTACCAATGTACTTATGTTACCATCCCCTATTTGGTTTACGCTAGTAGATTTATTCGGGGCCTACATTCCAATGTCATATATAGCCTATCGAATTGTGGTGAAAAAATAGAGACGTAGTTTACTAACTAGTGATTAGAGTCATTACACTTCTTCACTTTTCCATTCTCTTTTTTTATTCAAAAGCTCCTGCTCTTTTATTTCTTCCGCAGATATTACTTTTAGAAAAGAAGGATGTTGTTCAATGGCAAATTCAACTTTCTCAACAATTTGTTCAATGGTTTCGTTTTCGTAATCAAAAACCAAGGGTTCTTTTATTATAAATGATTGTAGAATATTTTTCTTTTTTAATCGCAAGCCTTTTTTATCAAAGGATCGTCTAAAGCCATCAATTACGATAGGCACCACAACTGGTTTATGTTGTTTTATAATATGAGCCGTTCCTTTTCGTACCGGTTTAAAGGATTTGGTTGTCCCTTGTGGAAACGTAATCACCCAACCATCTTCTAATGCTATTTTAATGTTTTCTGTATCATTTGGATTGACTTCACGTTTTTCAGTTACATCCTTACCTCCAGCGCGCCAAGTACGTTCTACGCTAATAGCACCCACATAAGCTAGTATTCTTGGTAACAAACCCGCTTTCATAGTTTCGCTAGCAGCTACATAATAAATATTCATTTTAGGTTGCCACAAGTAACTCACGTTTTTTATAGAATCTCCACGTCCTGATAGACTTGCATTAAAGACATGAAACATAGCAACTACATCCGCGAAATAGGTTTGGTGATTGGAAATAAAAAGCACATTTTTATCAGGTAGTCCTTTAATAATCTCAGAACCTTCTATATGCAATTCATTAAAGCCACGATACCTTCTATGGGTAATAACCCCAAAAATTCGGATTAACCATTTTTTGATGAATAAAATATGACCAAAAGGATTTCGTTTTAATAATCCCATAATTGAATTTTAAATGTCGGCAAATCTACAAAAAGTTAACTTTTATAAAACCATTTTTAGGGTTTCTTTCAATTCACTCATCATCATGGCAGTAGCTCCCCACACAAAATGATCGTTTACTTGAAAACCAGGTACTACTATATCTTTTGCATAGGAAGTACTCATTATTTTTGTTTTCACTATTGAGTCATCTAAAAAAAGAGGTATAGACAATTCTACAAGTCCGGCTACTTCCTCTTCTTGCAACGTAAAGGTTAATTCCTGATTTGAATACCCTAAATAAGGATGCACCATGAAATTACTAGGAGGAATATAAACGGGTGTAAAGGAACGGATCACCTCAATAGTAGTGGGGTGTATTCCAATTTCCTCATAAGTCTCCCGTAAAGCTGTCTGTTGCAAATCTAAATCTTCTAATTCTACTTTACCACCAGGGAACGCAATTTGGGAAGAATGCACTCCGTTATAGGTAGTTCGCAGAATTAGTGCCAAATGCATAATATCCTCTTTAGGATAAAATAACATCATCACACTAGCCTTTTTGGGTACCAATTGGTCGAAATCACACTGTTTCAATAACTCCATCCGATTGGAAGGCGTCATTTTTGCATGGGCAAGTGGAGTTGGCAGTTCAACTTTTTGTATTTTTGACCTGTATTTTAAAAACTCGTTGAGTTGCATCGTGTTGAATTAAAGATATAAATTTACCCCATAATTATTAATATTTTCACTTTTACCCACTAAAATGTACAGTAAAGAAGAAGTCTTACACTTAAAAAAAGAATTTTGGACCGCTTTTGCAGAAGCCTATCCTAGAAAATGGATTTTGTATGACACCAAAATAAAAGATGTAACCTTTAAATTTTTCATTGACAATAAAAAGGCACAAGTACTTTTAGATATTGAACCTAAGGATGATGAAAAAAGGAAAATATATTTTGAAAAAATAGAATCTCTGCAATCTATTTTACTAGAAGACTACCTACCTGATGCTATTTTAGAGCGCCATTACTTTTTAGATACAGGCAAAGAAATAAGTAGAATTTGGGTAGAAAAACAAGGCGTTAGCATGAACAACAAAATGTATTGGCCAGAAATTTTCGATTTCTTCAACACTACGATGACCCAGTTCGAATATTTCTTTTATGAATATGAGGAGTACATTAAAGATCTTGAAATAAATACTTAACGCAAGATTACATCGGTAACTACTTCTTTTCGAAGTTCCTCATTAATCATGGTTATTATTTTTTGTTTTCCAAATTGCAACTCCTCTCGTAATACTGAAGAGGTTAGAGACACATATAATGTCTTCCCTTTTAGAGTCACTTCACGAGTATAACTATTGACACCGTTTCCCATAAGTGATTTCCATGCCGCTTGTACATCAATGACATCCATACCGCTTTGAAGTTTATTTTCTTGAATAAACTCTTTGAGTACGTCACTAATTGAACTTTCGCTTTGGAGTCTTTTGGCCATTATTTTAGAGAAAAAGGAGTAAAACGTTTGTATTCGTATTCCAATTTGGATTGATTTTTTAACACTAAAGTAGAGTCCCCTAATTCAAGTATTTGCTCTTCCCATGTTCCATAAGGAGTACTATATTCTATTACATACTCACCTTCTTTTTCCCTTACCTTTATATTTTCTTTAATACCATTCGTTTGAAAATGTCCGTCTAATTGGGGCATCACTTTTTGTCTAAAACCAACACTATCCTTAAACTTAAAAAAATCTACGGTTTCATTTACCTTATACTCCTTTTTCTCCCCATTGGCCATAACTACATTTTTGATTTCCCAATAACCGTTTAGTTTTGGTAAGGATTCTTTTTTAACCGCAGTATGACATGATATAAGGGTAAAGATTAGAAGTAAAACAATGCTTTTTTTCATGAGTTTGTATGCTTATAGTGTTGTACAAATTTAAATTTTAATAATTATAATTGATACTTAAAAAAATATTTTTGTTGAGTTGATTAAACTATTTAATATTTTTATAGTCTAACCCTAAAAAAACTCATGAAAAAAAGATTCTTACTCCTTACTATTTTGCTAACTACCATTAGTTGCAGCAAAGACTCTTCAACCAGTCCTACTAATCCCACTGAAACGATGTATTACCCTCCAATTGATGGAAGCACTACTTGGGAAACCAAAAGCATATCGTCATTAGGTTGGAATCAAAATGCGGTTCAGCCCTTATTAGATTATTTAGAGTTAAAACATTCCAAGTCGTTTATGATTTTAGTAAATGGTAGAATTGTAATGGAAAATTACTTTAATAGTCATACCGCAACCACACCGTGGTATTGGGCAAGTGCTGGAAAGACATTAACCTCAACCATGACAGGTATCGCTCAAGAAGAAGGCTATTTGTCTATCGACGATAAAGTATCAACCCATATAGGAACCCAATGGACTAATGAACCTTTGGTCAAAGAAAACTTGATTACGTGCCGTAATTTATTATCAATGACTTCGGGTATTGATGATTATGTGAATGGTGTGTACAGTGATGATGTTAGTCCGGCCAGTTTAAACTACAAAGCTGATTCGGGAACTCGTTGGGCATACAGTAATGTCTATGTCAAATTACAAGACGTGATTGCTTCTGCAACGGGGCAAACGTGGAGTGCCTATTTCAATACCAAATTAAGAGATAAAATTGGCATGACAGGTTCTTGGATACAATCAGACAACAATGTAGTGTATTGGAGTACCACAAGAAGCATGGCACGTTTTGGCTTATTGGCATTGAACAAAGGAAAATGGAATACCACACAAATACTAAATGAAGCCTATTTTAATGCGGCCACATCCACATCCCAAAACATTAATTTAAGTTATGGTTATTTATGGTGGTTGAATGGAAAAGCAAGTTATCATGTACCGCAATCCCAATTACAATTCAATGGAAGTATTATTCCAAGTGGACCCAATGATATGTTTATGGCGTTGGGTAAAAACGACCAAAAAATATATGTTATTCCTAGTAAGAAAATGGTAATTATCCGTATGGGAGATGCCGCAGATTCATCTAATTTAGCTTTATCGGATTTTGACGAAACCCTTTGGACTAAAATTGCGGCTTTATATCAATAACTACTTTCTATCAATAAATCGAATGGCTCCATAAACAAAAAGCAAAAACGCAATTAATCGCAACCCCATAAATATGTTGGGCAGGGGTTTTTCAATGAAATAGCTGATAGCAGCTATAACTAAACTTATAACGATTAATTTTATAGGGGATGATCCTGTAAAGAATCCTAATACTTTATTCATACCTTATTATTTAAAAAAAGAATCAACAAATTCAACTTTATTAAAAACTTGCAAATCTTCAATACCTTCACCCACACCAATATATTTCACTGGTATTTGAAATTGATCCGAAATTCCAATTACAACTCCACCTTTAGCGGTTCCGTCTAATTTAGTAACTGCTAAGCAAGAGACTTCAGTGGCGGCTGTAAACTGTTTGGCTTGTTCAAATGCATTCTGACCTGTCGAACCATCTAAAACCAATAACACATCATGGGGTGCATCGGCAACCACTTTCTGCATAACTCGTTTTACTTTAGTTAATTCGTTCATCAAGTTCACTTTATTATGCAATCGTCCAGCAGTATCTATGATAACTACATCTGCATCTTGTGTAACAGCACTTTGTAATGTATCGAATGCTACTGAAGCAGGATCGCTTCCCATTTGTTGTTTTACTATAGGAACACCTACTCTATCGGCCCATATTTGCAATTGGTCAATAGCTGCTGCGCGAAATGTATCAGCTGCTCCAAGAACCACTTTATAACCTGCTTTTTTAAATTGATAGGCTAGTTTACCAATGGTTGTTGTTTTACCCACACCATTCACCCCTACAACCATGATTACATACGGTTTTGAAGTTGTTGGAATTGTAAACTCAACCTCTTCTCCCGACTTAGTTTCTGATAATAAGGCTGCAATTTCTTCACGCAATATCTGATTCAATTCATCAGTCCCCATATATTTATCTTGGGCAACCCTATCCTCAATACGCGTAATGATTTTCAAAGTGGTATTAACACCTACATCAGAAGATACCAAAACTTCTTCCAAATTATCAAGTACTTCATCATCTACTTTAGACTTGCCAGCAACGGCTTTGGTAAGTTTAGAAAAAAAAGAGGTTTTGGTTTGTTCTAACCCTTTATCTAAAGTTTCCTTTTTCTCGGATGAAAATATACGCTTGAAAAAACTCATAGGTACTTGATTGAAAATTCAAAAATTGTGTGACAAATATAAAAATAAAAAAGCTACTTCCTTAAGAAAGTAGCTTTGATATATAGAGTTTGGTGAATTATTTCTTGTTAAGGAAACTATCTACTTCTTCTGGAGTCATAATGCTTTCAACGAAAGTATAAGCACCTGTTTTTGGAGACTTAACCATTTTAATAGCTTTGGTTAATCTTTTAGAAGCTGTTTGTAACGTTGCAACGGTCTTTTTTGCCATGATTCAAAGTGTATTTAAATTTTAATAAACCTTTAATGTCACCATTGAAGATCTATACTAAAATCTCTAATTATTTAATTTCTTTATGAACTGTCATTCTCTTTAAGATTGGATTAAATTTTTTAATCTCTAATCTATCTGGAGTGTTTTTTTTGTTTTTGTTTGTAATGTAACGTGAAGTTCCTGGAAGACCAGTCGCTTTATGCTCAGTACACTCTAAAATAACTTGTATTCTATTACCTTTCTTTGCCATCTTACTTTATTTTTACTGGAATAGATTATTTAATAAATCCTTCAACTTTTGCTTTTTTCAAAACAGCAGCCAATCCATTTTTATTGATTGTTTTAATTGTAGACGCAGCTACTCTTAGCGTAATCCATCTGTCTTCTTCAGCAAGATAGAAACGTTTTTTAACTAAGTTTACAGAAAATTTTCTCTTAGTTTTGTTCATAGCGTGAGAAACGTTATTTCCTACCATCGCTCTTTTACCTGTAAGGTCACAAACTCTTGACATTATGTTTTCTTTTATCGTTATTCAATTCGAGGGTGCAAACTTAATGAAAATTTATTGTAGTATCAAAATAATTATACTAGATTTTTATCTTTTTTTTTATTTGCTTTTTAAATTAGGAAAAGAACACCCTTAACTCATTAATCTTCAGAATTCAAAATTAGTTACAGTGCCTTTTTTAAAATTTCTTTTCGCAACATTTCTAATGCTTTTGTTGCCACTCGATCAATCACTTTTTCACGAGGTTGACCAAATTGAAACCCTTCTACTACTTCAATACCCTCTGGACCAACAATGGCTATAAAGGCCTCACCTACATCTGCACTTCCTTCTTCTTTATTTGGACCTGCATTTCCTGTAGTAGCAATAGCGTAATCTGAATTTAGTAATTGACGAACAGACATTGCCATAGCTAAAGCCACTTCTGCACTTACTACGCCATATTTTGAAATCAAATTCGCTTCAATTCCCAACACATTTATTTTAACTTCTTGAGAATAACAAACGACACTTCCTTTAAAATAAGCAGAAGCTCCTGCATTAGCCGTTATCATTTGTGCTATTTTTCCGCCCGAACAACTCTCAGCTGTAGCAACTGTTTGATGGCATTCAGACAGCAATTTACCAATCCCTACCTCAAGAGTTTCATCCTCTTCAAAACCTACTATTATATCGCCTATAATAGCCGTTAACGATTTAACGTTTTTTTGGATGGCAGCATCTAAAACTTCTCTATCAGACCCTCTCGCGGTAAGTCGCAAACGAACTCTACCTGGACTTGGCAAATAAGCCAACTTAACAAAATCGGGCAACTCATTTTCCCATACTTCTATTCGTTCAGCAACAAGACTTTCTCCTTGTCCATAAGTCATTATCGTTTTATGAATAAAATAAGGTCTTTGGTATTCTCGAACGATTTTAGGCACTAATTCTTGATCTACCAAATACTTCATTTCATAGGGAACTCCTGGTAGAGAAATGTAAACGGTATCCCTTTTCTTCATCCACATCCCGGGTGCCGTGCCCATTACATTAAAAAGCACTTCACATTGAGAAGGAACCAAAGCTTGATCTTTATTAAGAGAAGTGATTGGTCTATTAAAAACTCGTTCTATCAAGGCCGTAACATGCTCCAAAACTCTTTGATCCTCTACTAAAACATCCTCAAAATAAGTGCAAAATGTTTTTTTGGTAATATCATCTTTTGTGGGACCTAACCCTCCTGTAATCACTACGAAATCGACCTTATCCTGTAAAACCTCAAAGGTTGAAAGGATATGTTCTTGATTGTCTGAAATCGATAGCATTTCTATAGTTTGCACCCCAATTCGATCTAGGGCTTTTGCAATATAACTTGAGTTGGTATCTACTATTTGACCGATTAATATTTCATCTCCAATAGTTACTATCGCTGCTCTCATCTTCAATATTTATATTATAAACCCCAATAATAGAAGTAGTCTCGACTGTTTGGCCGAGACTACTGTAGAAATCGAACTATCGTATTGACAGTTCTTTATTTTAAATTAAATTTCGTAATCTTTATTAATCTCTTTAATAGCCTTTTCTACTTGGCTTTTAATACTTTCAAAAGTATCATTAATCTCATGACGCTTTCCTTCTCTCTTAGTCCAAGCTTCCACTTGTAAAATTTCTTCAAAAGCCACTGTCATCCCCAACAAGTCAAGAGTAGGCTTAATCTTATGAGCATAGGCATAAGCTTGCTTATACTCTTTGTTTTTTATCCCCATTTCAATTTGTTCCATATCTTGGGGTACTTCAGTCACGAATAACGTGATTATTTGCATAACAAATTCAGGATCATTATCTGAAAGTGCGTATACTTTTGCTAGGTTGTAATTTATTGCCATTATTTAATATGTAGTCTTAATAGTTTGTTATTTTCTATATACCCTTCTAAAAGGTCGTTTGGTTCAACTCTTGCCACTCCTTCGGGCGTTCCAGTAAAAATAATATCTCCTTTTTTTAGCGTGAAATATTGCGAAACATAGGATATAATTTCATCAATTTTCCACAGCATATGACTGGTATTTCCCTTTTGGACTGTTTTACCATTACTCTTTAATTCAAAAGTAATATTTTCTATTGAACTAAAATTATTTTTCGACAGAAAGTCACCAATTATCGCCGAACCGTCAAAACCTTTAGCTTTTTCCCACGGCAATCCTTTCTCTTTTAATTTGTTTTGGATATCTCTTGCTGTAAAATCAATTCCTAAACCAATTTCGTCGTAGTACTTATGAGCAAATTTAGCATCAATATATTTACCAACCTTATTTATTTTTACCAATATTTCGACTTCATGATGAATATCATTACTGAATTCCGGAATAACAAAAGGTGTTTTTTTAGGCAATATAGCCGTATCTGGCTTCATAAACAATACCGGTTCGTCAGGGCGTTCATTTTGAAGTTCCTCTATATGCTTTACATAATTTCTGCCAACACAAATAATTTTCATAGTTTAAAAATAACACTCTTACGAATTGAGTTTAGTATTTAACTTTCTTAATTTGATTGCAGTCAATACTTTCTTTGTATACAAAGGAAATTCTGCATTTTGAATCCACCCAAAATAGCCTGGTTCTTTATCTAAAACTTCATCTACCAAAGCTCCTTTGTGCTTTCCAAAAGTAAAAATTTCTTGACCTTCTGCATTTAGAGCAATAAAGCCTGCGAAATCAACAGATTTTTTTCGAGTTGTAAATTCAGATAGTGTTTTCATATCATTATCTAATTCGGGATATCGTTCCAACTGAGCTTTCAATATCTCATACGTTGCCATAGTATCTGCTTCAGCAGAATGAGCATTTTCAAGAGTTTGATGACAATAAAATTTATAAGCCGCACTTAGTGTACGCTCTTCTTTTTTATGAAAAATAGTTTGAACATCAACCGAAACTCGGTTCTTCATATCAAAATCAACTTCAGCTCTTAACAGCTCTTCAGCCAATAAAGGTATATCAAAACGATCGGAATTGAATCCGGCCAAATCCGAATCTTTAATCATTTGGTGTATCTGGGATGATAGTTCTTTAAAAGTAGGTTCTTGTGCTACTTTCTCATTCGTTATACCGTGTACCGCTGTGGATTGAGGAGGGATTGGAATCGTAGGATTCACCAACCACGTTTTGCTTTCTTTATTTCCATTAGGATATACTTTAAAAATAGCAATCTCTACAATCCTATCTTTTGCCACATCTATACCTGTAGTCTCTAAATCGAAAAAACAAATGGGCCTGTTCAGTTTTAATTCCATTATTATATGTTAGTCTACAAATATAAAATATTGCCCTGAGCCTTGACAAACTATTTTAAAGATATTTTCCTTTTTATCCATAAAAAAACCCTTTCAAAATTGAAAGGGTTGATAAATATTGTTTTAGCATTAATATTCTCGATTCACATCAAATGCTTCTAAATATTCTGCTACGCGTTTCACGAAGCTTCCACCTAAGGCTCCATCTACCACTCTATGATCATAGGAGTGCGACAAGAACATTTTTTGACGTATTCCAATAAAGTCACCTTCAGGTGTTTCAATAACAGCAGGAACTTTTCTAATAGCTCCCAAGGCCAATATTCCCACTTGAGGTTGGTTGATAATTGGTGTTCCAAAAACAGATCCAAAAGTACCCACATTCGTAACAGTATATGTACCGCCTTGAGTATCATCTGGTTTAAGTTTTCCTGCTTTCGCACGATTACCTAAATCATTAACCGCTTTGGCCATACCTACCAAGTTTAATTGGTCGGCGTTTTTAATTACTGGCACTATCAAGTTTCCATTTGGCAAAGCAGCTGCCATTCCTAAATTTATATTTTTACGTTTGATAATGAATTCACCATCCACTGAAATATTCATACCTGGAAAATCTTTTAACGCTTTGGCGACCGCTTCCATAAAAATCGGTGTAAAGGTCAACTTCTCTCCTTCTCGTTTCTCAAATGCATTTTTAACTCGGTCTCTCCATTTCACGATATTAGTTACATCCACTTCGATAAACGATTGTACGTGAGCAGACGTTTGAACCGAAGCCACCATATACCCTGAAATCAGCTTTCGCATTCTATCCATTTCCACAATCTCATCACCTCCATTAACAGAAACTGGAGTAGTAATTGGCGCCGTAGATTTAGATGTTGCTGACGGAGTTGCTACAACAGGTTGTACTACCGCTGCTGATTGACTTCCTCTAGACTTAATATAATTTAAAATATCTTCTTTAGTAACACGTCCGTCTTTTCCAGAACCTGCAATACCTTCTAATTCTGATACAGAAATACCTTCTGCATTTGCGATGTTTTTCACCAAAGGAGAAAAGAATTTTTCAGAACTCGAAAAATCAGCTGGTGCAGCTATAGTAGTAGCAACTTCAATAGTTTTTACTACTTCCGCAACTGGAGATACTTCTTCTTTCGAAACAGGCGTTGCAACAGCCCCACCTTCCGTTTCTATAATTGCAATAGTTTGGCCTACTTTAACGACATCATTCACTTGGAATAATAGTTCAGTCAATATACCTGAAACTTCGCTTGGCACTTCACTATCTACTTTATCAGTAGCAATTTCTAATACTGCTTCGTCGGCGCTAATAGCATCACCAACATTTTTTAACCAATTGGTAATCGTTGCTTCTGCAACGCTTTCGCCCATTTTCGGTAATTTTAATTCAAACTTTGCCATATATGTAAACTAAAGTTGTGTTTTGTTATTCGGTTTGCAAAAATACTAATTATTTTGAGGTTATATAACGAATTATTCAAGTTTTGATAAATTTGTAATTATACCTCTATCGTTTGCGTGATTGCTTCCTAATATAAAATTAGACTTCGGCAAAAACATTCTGAATGTGATATTTTTTGCTTTTATTTTATTCATGTAGGTAATGATTTCCAGAAAAGAAAATGATTGGACATCGAATACCAATTCGTAATTACTAGTTGGATTAATCGTTAAAGCCTCAAATTTCGTGTAGGTATGTACTCCCACTCCATACTTAATTGACACAAGGTCTTTGGAGAAAAGAATAGTTTCATTTGGAAAAAAAGGTCTGTTTAGCTGTTGGTTTTTTTTGATTATACTAAAAACAATACTTCCTAGTAGCATCATCCAATCAAACAGTATTGATTGACGAAAATGCTTTTTATAAAAAAACTGCATAGCTTCTCTAAATCGTTTCATATACGCACCATCTCTGACGGTACTTTCACCTTTATAATGTATGACTGTAGATTCGTGAAAATAGTAATTTGATTTACCTTTTTTCAAAGCCATATAACTCAAATCAATATCATCGGAATACATAAAGCAATCTTCATCAAATCCTCCTATATCTAAATACAATTCTCGTTTCATAACCATAAATGCCCCTACAAGTATATCAACTTTCCCCGATTGATTTTCGTTCAAATGCTGGGCATAATATTTATTAAATAACATTGATTTAGGAAACCATGTATATAAACCAAAGATTTTGGTAAAGGCCACCCACGGAGTTGGAATTCCGCGTTTGCTTTCGGGCAAGAAATTACCTGTCCCATCAATTAATTTACAACCTACAATACCTAAATCGGATTGTTTTTGGGCAAAAGCCAACACTTTTTCAAAAGTATCTTCAGCAACCACAGTATCGGGATTCAATATACATATATAGTCACCTTTGGCCTTGGCTACTCCTATATTATTTCCTTTGGGAAATCCTACATTGTCATTATTTTGAATAAATTGGACAGTAGGAAATTGTTGCTTCATCATCGCGCAACTGTCATCAGAAGAATTATTATCAACTACAATAATTTCGGCATCTAGGTTAGCAATTGCTTTATGCACACTAGACACACACAACTCCAAAAAGTAGCGTACATTATAATTCAGGATAATAACCGATAGTTGCATAGGACAAATATAGAGTATCAATTTGAAAATTTGAAGATTTGAAGATTTGAAAATGACAGTCCGTATTAAAATACTACTTTTGCATACTTGCAATTTTCAAAACAACTCCATGAACTACCTTTCAGTAGAAAACATATCGAAATCCTTTGGCGAAAGAACCTTGTTTGAAAACATTTCTTTTGGCATCAACAAAGACCAAAAAATAGCCTTCATCGCCAAAAATGGATCAGGAAAAACCTGCATCATGAACATTATTAATGGAGAAGACGAACCTGATACAGGCCAAGTAGTTGTGCGAAAAGGAATTAAGATGGCTTTCCTTTCTCAAAAAAATAACCTTCAAGAAGAGTTAACCATTGAAGAAAGTATTTTTGCATCAGACAATGACATTCTAAAAGTGATTGAGCAGTATGAAAAAGCATTAGAAAATCCGGAAGATGAAGAAAAATACCAATTGGCTTTTGACGAAATGGACCGTCACAATGCTTGGGATTTTGAAACGCAATTCAAACAGATATTAACCAAACTAAAACTTGAGGATTTAAAATTAAAAGTAAAATCACTTTCAGGAGGACAAAAGAAACGGTTGTCTTTGGCCATCATTCTTATTAATCGCCCTGATTTACTCATTTTAGACGAACCTACCAATCACTTGGATTTAGAGATGATTGAATGGTTGGAAAGTTATTTTGCCAAAGAAAACATTACATTATTCATGGTAACACACGACCGTTTCTTTTTGGAACGCGTTTGTAATGAAATCATTGAATTGGACAATGGCAAACTCTACCAATACAAAGGAAACTACTCTTATTATTTACAAAAGAAAGAAGAGCGAATAGCAATGGAAAACTCTTCCATTGACAAAGCCCAAAACCTTTTTGTAAAAGAATTGGCCTGGATGCGTCGTCAACCCAAAGCAAGAACAACCAAATCCAAATCGCGTCAAGATGATTTTTACCTAATTAAGGAAAAAGCAGAAAGTAGAAGAAAAGAGAATGTGGTGGAACTTGAAATCAACATGGAGCGTATGGGAAGCAAAATTATTGAGCTCCATAAACTCTATAAAAAGTTTAAAGACAAAACCATATTAGACAATTTTAGTTATGATTTCCAACGCGGAGAGCGTATTGGAATTATTGGAAAGAATGGGACAGGCAAATCGACATTCCTAAACATCCTAACCAAAACAATGATACCTGATGCTGGTAAAGTAGTGATAGGTGATACAATTAAAGTGGGGTATTACACCCAAAGTGGTATTAACCCAAAACCAGGACAAAAAGTAATTGATATCATTAAAGAATATGGAGAATACATTCCACTAACCAAAGGAAAGATTATTTCGGCTTCCCAGTTATTGGAGCGTTTTTTATTTGATGCCAAAAAACAATACGACTTCGTAGAGAAATTAAGTGGTGGTGAATTAAAACGTTTGTATTTATGTACCGTATTAATTCAAAATCCCAACTTTTTAATTTTGGATGAGCCTACCAATGATTTAGACATTGTTACCTTGAATGTTTTGGAAAGCTTTTTATTAGATTATCCTGGTTGTCTATTGGTTGTGTCACACGATCGTTATTTCATGGATAAAATTGTGGACCATTTATTTATTTTTAGAGGAGAAGGTCAAATTGAGGATTTCCCTGGTAACTATTCGGATTTCAGAGCGTATGAAGATTCGTCTGAACCCAAAAATTTATCCAATGTAAGTACTGAAAAAGTAAATTGGAAACAAAACAATTCAACTACTTCGGGATTAAACTTTAATGAGCAAAAAGAGTTCAACAAAATTGAACGTGAAATCAGAGATTTGGAATACGAGAAAAAGCAAATCGAAAATCTATTTGCTGAGGGTAAGGTAGCGGATTCTGAGATTACCAGTAAAGCAAATGAATTGCAAGCCATCATTCAGAAATTAGAAGAGAAAGAAGAACGTTGGTTTGAGCTTTCATCAAAAATGGAATAATGTTTCATAGTGTAAAGTCATATCTAAAATTTCTTTGGCACTCCAAAAATGAACACGGGGTACACTCCCCTTTTGTATTTAATTTGGTTACCCAATGTTTTTATGACAAAAAGCGCTATCCCAAATATGAGAGTTTGAAAGAACACCGCCAATTACTTCTAGAAAGTAAATTATACATTGAAGTAACTGATTTTGGAGCTGGATCAAAAGTTTTTAAAAGCAATAAGCGAGCGGTAAATCAGATTGCCAAAAACGCTGGGATCTCTGCAAAAAGAGCTGAATTGCTTTATAGAATTGTAAACTATTTCCAACCTGAATATATCTTTGAAATAGGAACCTCAGTAGGATTGGCTACAGCTGCACTTTCATTAGGTAATACAAACACAAAAGTTTACTCTTTGGAGGGCTGCCCAAAAACTGCGGATATAGCCAAAACATTGTTTCATCATTGTGGCTTTTTCAACATAAGAGTTGAAACCGTTGAGTTTTCAGATTACCTGAAAAACTGGACACTTCCAAACGCTAATTTTCATCTTATCTATTTTGACGGTAACCATTCTAAAGCCGCAACACTTGACTATTTCGAACTATTATTACCTACAATATCTAACGATACCGTTTGGATTTTTGATGACATCCATTGGTCAACCGATATGGAAGAAGCTTGGAAAATCATAAAAGAGCACCCACAAGTTACCGTTACCATTGATACTTTTCAATGGGGATTTGTATTCTTTCGAAAAGAACAACCTAAAGAACATTTTGTCATTAGAATTTAATTAAATCCGAATACACTAATTCAATAGTAGTCTGGAATCTATATATCAAATTAATATTCCAACTGTATTGTAACATATTCGTTATATTTACTACTTATTTAGCAAATCCAATTCTAATACCACAATGGCAAATCCATTAATAAACATAACTAATCTTAAACGTGATTTCCAATTAGGAACCGAAACTATTTACGTTTTAAAAGGCATCGATTTACAAATCAACAAAGGAGAATATGTAGCTCTGATGGGGCCTTCTGGTTCAGGAAAATCTACTTTAATGAACCTATTAGGTTGTCTAGACACCCCAACTTCAGGGCGTTACATACTTAATGGAAAAGATGTCAGCCAAATGCATGATAATGATTTGGCCGAAATCAGAAATAAAGAAATTGGATTTGTGTTTCAAACCTTTAATTTATTACCGAGAACAACAGCTCTTGACAACGTGGCATTACCCATGATTTATGCGGGTTATTCTAAATCAGAGCGTAACGAGCGTGCAACCGAAGTGCTAACCCAAGTAAATTTGGCCGACCGTATGGATCATCAGCCCAATCAGCTTTCTGGTGGACAGCGCCAACGCGTTGCTATTGCACGAGCTTTGGTCAATAAACCCTCTATTATTTTAGCCGATGAGCCTACAGGAAACCTTGATAGCAAGACTTCGGTAGAAATCATGAATCTTTTCAATGACATTCATAAAAATGGTAATACCGTAATATTGGTAACCCATGAAGAAGACATTGCCAAATATGCTCATCGCATTATTCGCCTACGCGATGGAATTATTGAAAGTGATATGCCAAATGTTAATCATTTGTAAAATGAAACCTTAGTTTTTCTTTTCCCTTCTATTTTCAAGTAAAAAAGTGCTTTTGAGTTATACAGCTAGTTGTTGGCAACCTCAAAAAAACTCAGTACCTTAGCCCCTTAGTTACCTAGCAACTCAAATAAATGAAAGTTTACACTAAAACAGGTGATTCCGGTACAACAGCTCTTTTTGGAGGTACTCGAGTTCCCAAAAACCATATTCGAATTGAAAGTTATGGCACCGTGGATGAGCTCAATTCACATATAGGTCTTATTCGGGACCAAAATATCCAAGAAACCTATAAAACAGTATTGATTGAGATTCAAGATCGATTGTTTACTGTGGGTGCTATCTTGGCTACTCCTCCTGAAAAAGAAACACTAAAAAACGGACAGCCTCGATTAAACATCAATCGCATATCTGAAGAAGACATTGCATACTTAGAAAATGAGATAGACGCCATGGATACAAGTTTACCTCCTATGACACATTTTGTTCTGCCTGGCGGTCATACCACTGTGTCATATTGTCACATTGCCCGTTGTGTTTGTCGGAGAGCTGAGCGTTTATCGGTTCATTTACATGAGTTAGAACCTACAGATGAACATGTAATTATGTACTTAAACCGACTTTCTGACTATCTTTTTGTATTGGCACGGAAGTTGTCTTCAGATTTAAACGCGGATGAAGTAAAGTGGATTCCGAGAAAGTAACAAATCACAGGAGAAAGCATTCAATATATTTGGCTTAAAATTGCTGTGAGGAACTACTAACAAAGACGTTCTTAACTTTTTTTTAAAATAAATTGATTTTTACTTGACTTTTTCAGTATAAAATTTATTTTTGCATAAACTAAAATCGACAGAAGATGTATTGGACATTAGAATTAGCATCCTATTTAAGTGATGCGCCTTGGCCAGCTACCAAAGATGAACTTATCGACTATGCTATACGTACTGGAGCTCCACTTGAAGTGGTAGAAAATTTACAGTCTATAGAAGATGAAGGTGAAATCTATGAATCTATGGAAGAGATTTGGCCAGATTATCCAACAGACGAAGATTATCTTTGGAATGAGGATGAATATTAAAAAATAAACAATCACAACAAGAAAAAAAGTCCATTTGTGGGCTTTTTTTTTGTTTAAATTTGCACACCCATTCAGTAGTATACCTATGGGCACATTAAAATCTAAAATACAAAACCATTATGAGTTTTATTAATAGCATTATCAAAGTATTTGTGGGTGACAAATCCCAAAAAGATGTCAAAGCTACCCAACCCTATATTAACAAAATAAAAGCCTTAGAACCTTTTATGGCTAAGCTTTCTCATGATGAATTGAGAGCCAAAACAAACGAGTTCAAAGAAAAAATAAAGCAAGCACGTGCTAAACAAGATGCAGAAATTGAAGCTCAAAAAACACTTGCTGAAAACACAGAAGATATTGATCAAAGAGAAGACATTTACAATGCTATTGATACTTTAGAAAAAGAAGCGTATGACATTTCCGAAAAAGTATTAATGGAAATCCTTCCAGAAGCTTTTGCTGTAATCAAAGAAACGGCGCGTCGTTTTAAAGAAAACACTTCAATAACAGTTAGTGCATCACCAAAAGACCGAGAATTATCTGCATCAAAAACCTATATTACATTAGAGGGAGACCAAGCACATTGGGCTAATACATGGAATGCTGCTGGAAAACAAATCACTTGGGACATGATTCATTATGATGTACAATTGATTGGAGGTATCGTTTTGCATGAAGGAAAAATTTCTGAAATGCAAACGGGAGAAGGAAAAACATTAGTTGCAACTTTACCGTTATACTTAAATGCTTTAACAGGTAATGGTGTTCACTTAGTAACTGTAAATGACTACTTAGCCAAACGTGATAGTACTTGGAAAGCTCCTCTTTTTGAATTCCACGGCCTCACAGTTGATTGTATTGACAATCACTCACCCAATTCGGATGCGAGACGAAAGGCATACGAGGCTGATATTACTTATGGAACCAATAATGAGTTTGGTTTTGATTACTTGCGTGATAATATGGCGCATTCCCCAGAAGATTTGGTTCAAAGAAAACACAACTATGCCATAGTGGATGAGGTGGATTCGGTATTGATTGATGATGCTCGTACGCCATTGATTATCTCAGGACCTGTACCTGATGGAGACCGACATGAATTCAACGAATTGAAACCAAAAATTGAAAACCTTTACAACTTACAACGTCAATTGGCTAACGGATTCTTAACGGAAGCTAAACGTTTATTCAAAGAGGGAAATTCTAAAGATGCTGGTTTCCAATTATTAAGAGCCTTTAGAGCCTTACCTAAAAACAAAGCTTTAATCAAATTTTTGAGTGAAGAAGGCGTTAAGCAATTACTTCAAAAAACCGAAAATGAATACATGGCTGATAACAACCGTAAGATGCCAGAAGTTGATGAAGCTTTATACTTTGTCATAGAAGAAAAAAACAATCAGGTAGAATTATCGGATAATGGTATTAAATTCCTTTCGCAAGACACAGACGAAACCTTCTTTGTATTGCCTGATATTGGAACAGAAATAGCCAACATAGAAAAACAAAACTTAGATAAAGATAAAGAGGCTGAAGCCAAAGAACGTTTGTTCCAAGATTTCGGAATCAAATCAGAGCGTATCCATACACTTACTCAATTATTAAAGGCTTATACCTTGTTTGAAAAAGACGTGGAATATGTGATAATGGACAATAAGATTTTGATTGTAGACGAGCAAACTGGTCGTATTATGGATGGTCGTCGTTACTCTGATGGTTTACACCAAGCTATTGAAGCTAAAGAACAGGTTACCATTGAAGCAGCAACTCAAACTTTTGCTACCATTACATTACAAAATTACTTCCGTATGTACAGCAAATTGGCTGGTATGACGGGAACAGCAGTTACAGAAGCGGGAGAACTTTGGGAAATTTACAAATTAGATGTTGTTGAAATTCCAACCAACAGAGGAATGGCACGTATTGATAAAGAAGATTTAATCTACCGTTCGGTGCGTGAAAAATTCAATGCGGTTATTGAAGATGTAACCCAATTATCACAAGCAGGAAGACCCGTATTAATTGGTACTACTTCGGTAGAGATATCAGAATTATTGAGTCGAATGTTGAAAATACGGGGTGTAGCACACAATGTATTGAATGCTAAAATGCACAAGCAAGAAGCACAAATAGTTGAAGAAGCGGGAAAACCAGGGGTTGTAACAATTGCAACCAATATGGCGGGTCGTGGAACCGATATCAAATTGACTCCCGAAGTAAAAGCAGCAGGTGGTTTGGCCATTATTGGTACAGAGCGTCACGATTCACGTCGTGTTGACCGTCAGTTAAGAGGTCGTGCTGGTCGTCAAGGAGATCCAGGAAGTTCTCAATTCTATGTATCATTAGAAGATAACTTAATGCGTTTGTTTGGATCGGATCGTGTGGCTAAAATTATGGACCGTATGGGGTTGAAAGAAGGTGAAGTTATCCAACATTCCATGATGACTAAATCTATTGAACGTGCACAGAAAAAAGTAGAAGAAAATAACTTTGGTACGCGTAAACGTTTGTTAGAGTATGATGACGTAATGAACGCTCAAAGAGAAGTGGTATACAAACGCAGACGTCATGCCTTACATGGAGAGCGTTTGAAACTGGATATCGCCAACATGATGTATGATACTTGTGAGTTGATTGTTAGTGAAAATAAAGTACGAAATGATTTTAAAAACTTTGAATTTGATTTGATTCGTCATTTTGCCATTACGGCTCCTATGACACAAAGCGAATTTGAAAAAGGATCAGATATCGAAGTTACAGGTAAAGTATACAAAGCTGCCTTGGCCTATTATACTGAAAAAACAGCCCGTAGTGCTCGTGAAGCTTTACCAATTATTGCAGATGTGTACCAAAAAGAAGGAAACACCTTTGAACGTATCATAGTACCTTTTTCGGACGGAATTAAAACGCTAAATGTTGTTACCGATTTGAAAAAAGCCTTTGACACTAATGGAACACAATTGGTAGCCGATTTTGAAAAGAACATCACTTTAGCCATTGTTGATGAGGCTTGGAAAAAGCACTTACGCAAAATGGACGAATTAAAACAATCGGTTCAGTTAGCGGTTCACGAACAAAAAGACCCATTATTAATTTACAAACTGGAGGCTTTCAATTTGTTTAGAAGCATGTTGGACGGAGTGAATAAAGAAGTTATTTCATTCTTATTTAAAGGTGATTTGCCTCAACAAAACCAAAACATTCAAGAAGCTAGACAAGTTAAACGTAAAGAAAACTATACGGAATCCAAAGATGAAGTATTAAATACAGACGAATTGGCTGCACAAAATAGAGAAGCTGGACAAATGCAACAACGCCCTGCTGTTACTGAAACTATTGTGAGAGATGCACCCAAAATCAATCGTAACGATACGGTAACTATCAAACATGTGATGAGCGGAAAAACAGAATCCATGAAATACAAAAAAGCGGAAAGCATGATTGCTACTGGTGAATGGGTTATGGTACATGAATAAATAGTTACTTATTAGAGAGTTTATAATAAATAAAATCCCCAACAGAAATTCTGTTGGGGATTTTTTATATTTTTGATTACAAACATTTACGATATGCGAATAAAATTACTTGGATTATTGTGTGGCATCACAGCCATTAGTATGGGACAAACTAGTCAGTTTAGTATAGAAGCCAGTTACCCCCTACCTGTTGATTCTAACTTTTTTGGAGAGCATTATAAAGGCATAGCTGACCTTGGACTTAAGTACCGTATCAAAAATCTTCAGGTAGTAACAATAGGAGTTGCAGTTAATGGCTCTTTATTTCAAAGTAGCGATACTAGTTATTTCCCAGCCTATGATGAAATCCTTCATTTTAAAACGTCGCTTTATATCATTCAACCAAAATTATTTAGTGAACTGAATTTAAAAAAAATAAACAAATTGCATCCGAGTATAGGAGTTGGCTATTCTGCTTTTCTTTATACTACGACATTCGATTCTCAAAGCAATGTAGCATCCAATCATACGAATCAAGGGGGTGTTATTGTATGTCTTGGAGCTTCTTATGACATCCTAAGTAAAGTCTATCTATTTACTTCCTTTGATTATGGCAAATTGACCCAACTGGAAGCGGGAATTCCTAAAAGCAACTACAACACCCAAACCAGCTTGCTAAAATTTGGGTTTGGAGTTCGACTATAACCCTCTATTCCTTATACATTTCGAAAACTACCTAATAACTAGTGTTAGATATTTCATATAAAATTTTCAGATACTCATGGAAAAAAGTATCTTTAACCTATCAATAGTGATAGCTACTAAAAAAATAATATCATGGCAAAAGGCAAAGACGTTCAAAAATCGGTAAAAAAAGAACCCCTGAAAACGGCAAAGGAAAAGAAAGAGGAGAAAAGACAGAAAAAACAAGCCCCTAAACGGGATTAAGTTGTTTAAAATGGATATGTAAATCTGATCCCATTATACACCTTATAAGAGTACCAAAATTAGGACGTATCTATGCTATATCTAGGTATTTGATAGGTAGTATAATGGAGAAATCATTTTAGCCTATAATCCGTCAGGAAAAATCTTCCCTGGGTTCAACACGTTATTAGGATCAAATACATATTTGATTCGTTCCATCAGTTCCAAATGAGTTTTGGAAAAGGCTATGTCCATAAAATTCTTTTGTACATACCCTATTCCGTGTTCGCCAGACAAAGTCCCTTTTAACGACACGGTCAATTCAAACAATTCCCGAATTCCTAAAGGAACTTGTGTATTCCAATGATCATCAGACATAGTTCCTTTGATGATATTGACGTGTAAGTTTCCATCACCTGCATGGCCGTAACAAACCGATTGAAAGCCATATTTAGCTCCAATATGTTTGATTCCACTTAATAATTCGGGCAACATATAACGAGGCACTACCGTATCTTCTTCTTTGTAAATGGAGTTGGCTTTAACCGCTTCTGCTACAGAGCGACGCATTTTCCACAAGGCATTTTTTTGTTCTTCAGTGTCGGCAAACAACACCTCATCAATTTCAAATTGTTCTACAACACCCAAAATGCGTTCAGCTTCCTGCATTAAGATTTCGGGGTAATTTCCATCTACTTCAATGAGCAAATGAGCTTGATGATCTGGATGAATGGTTACACTAATACCCTCTACAAATCGCAAAGTCCAATCAATGGCATCGCGTTCCATAAACTCAAGAGCGCTAGGAATAATGCCGGCTCTAAAAATAGCAGATACAGCTTCACAGGCTTCATGAGCTTTGTAAAAAGGCACAAGCATCAACACATTATGATGATTTTGAGGTATTAATTTCAAAACAGCCTTAGTAATAACACCTAGTGTACCTTCACTACCTACCATTAATTGTGTTAGGTTATACCCCGTGGAATTTTTCAACGTATTGGCTCCTGTCCATATGATATGACCGTTGGGTAAAACCACTTCTAGATTCAATACATAATCTTTGGTTACTCCATATTTCAACGCACGTGCCCCACCCGAATTTTCGGCAATGTTCCCTCCTATCCAACAACTACCCATACTACTAGGGTCAACAGGATAAAATAAACCTTTTTGGGCTACTGCATCACGAAGCACTTGCGTGATTACAGCAGGCTCTACAGTGACTTGTAGATTTTGTTCGTCGATTTCCAATATCCTATTCAACCGTTCTAAAGACAAACCGATACCTTCATAGATAGACAAAGCTCCTCCGCTTAATCCTGTTCGAGCCCCAATAGGTGTTGTCGGAATTTTATATAAGTTAGCAACTTTCAACACCTCTGAAATTTCTTGAGCATTGGCTGGTTTAACCACAACACTTGGAGGAAATACATAATCTTCGGTTTCATCATGACCGTAATGATTTCGTGTTTCGATATCGGTAAACAGAAACGATTCGCCTACAATAGTGGCTAATTTTTGAAGTATTTCGGGTTGTAGTGACATAGATAATTCAATTGAAAAGTAAAAATAAATGATTCCACTCACATAAACAATGAGAGGTTCACGTTTTCTCTTATCCCTTCTTTTTTAGGTTGGGCAAGAAATAACAAATTATACCTATTAACGGAAGAAAGGAACATACTTGATAGACGTATTGAATAGATGTATAGTCAGCTAATTTTCCTAATAAAGCAGAACCTAGCGCTCCCATACCGAAAGCAAAACCATAAAACAAACCCGAAACCATACCGAGTTTTTTAGGCAATAATTCTTGGGCATATACTAATATCGCTGGGAATGCAGAGGATATAATAATACCGATTACAATCATCAACACATCAGTCCAAAACAAATTCACATAAGGCAAAAGTAAGGCAAAAGGTGTAGCTCCAAAAACAGACAACCATATAACATATTTGCGTCCAATTTTATCCCCTAAAGGCCCACCCAAGATGGTCCCTGCCGCATAGGCGATTAGATAAATAAACATGTGAAATTGGGCTTGCTTGATAGTCAAATGAAATTTATCCATCATAAAAAATGTATAGTAGGTTGATAAGCTAGCCGAATAAAAAAACTTAGAGAAGATTACGATAAGCAATATCGCAATAGAGATTTGCACCTTTCTTTTAGGCAGTTGATGCATATCAATGAAAGGAGGCGTTTTGTGCTTTCTAAAAATCAAATGATCTCGATACCAAAAAGCAATTTTACTTATAATAGCAACCCCTAGTAGGGCCGCAATAACAAACCATAGAATATGCTTTTGATTGTAAGGCACTACGATTAAGGCAACTAATAAAGGCCCTAAAGCCGTTCCAAAATTACCACCAACTTGAAAAATGGATTGTGCTAATCCTCTTTTCCCTCCTGATGCTAAATTAGAAATACGAGCCGATTCGGGGTGAAATATAGAAGAGCCTGTTCCTATTAACATCACAGACCCTAGTATCCAATAAAAATTGGTTGCATAGGAAATAGACACTATCCCTGCTAAGGAAAACAGCATACCATACACCTGAGAAAAAGGTTTGGGATGCTTGTCCGTATAATAACCAACAAAGGGTTGGAAGATAGAAGCTGTGAGTTGAAATGCAAATGTAATCAAACCAATTTGTGAAAAACTAAGATGATAACTTTCCTTAAGAATTGGATAAACCGATGGGATTACAGCTTGTATTAAATCGTTTAGTAAGTGCGCAAAACTAATGCTAAATAAAATGGAAAAAACCGTTTTTTGAACAAGTTCTGATTTGTGATCCAATAACGAAGATGGTGATGCCACAATGGTGATTTTAATGGGACAAAAATAACTGATTTATACTTCCTACTGCAGTATAGTTGGATATTTTTTACCTTTATTATCATAACAAAAGACTATGACTATTAGGAATAAATAGGTTGTTGCACCGTTACAAATTCCTTTCCAATTTCACTTAAATGAGCTAAGGCTATAGTATCTCGTATATTTTCTGCTAAATTTGTAAAACTAACCAGAGATTCATCGCGTGGCAGCAGCAGACAAAAAATCGGCTTTACATGAAAAAGAGGGAATTCCGCAACCGGAATCCATTAGTTCTATTGCCATGGATCATGTGGTGCAACACCGCAAAGCACAACCTAGTGCGGCCCAACTTATTGAAGGGATATTGGCACACGACAAAGTGGCCTTAAGCAGAGCCATTACGTTAATAGAAAGTACCAGTCCACAACACCAATCGAAGGCCAATGAAATCATCACGGCCTGTTTGCCCAAAGCCAATCAATCGGTTCGCATAGGGATTACCGGTGTACCTGGTGTAGGGAAAAGCACTTTTATTGAAGCCTTTGGCACTTACCTTACCACATTAGGAAAAAAAGTAGCAGTCTTAGCGGTAGACCCTAGTAGTACGGTTTCACACGGCAGTATTCTAGGTGACAAGACGCGTATGGAAGAATTGGTTAAAAATAATAACGCCTATATACGACCTAGTGCATCTGGAGAGACCTTAGGAGGTGTAGCGCGTAAAACCCGTGAAACCATCATCCTTTGTGAAGCAGCTGGTTTTGATACTATTATCATTGAAACAGTAGGAGTTGGTCAAAGTGAAACCGCAGTACACAGCATGGTAGACTTCTTTTTATTACTGAAAATATCAGGCGCTGGAGATGAATTACAAGGGATAAAACGGGGAATAATGGAAATGGCAGATGCCATTGTAATTAATAAAGCGGATGGTGATAATATTCCCAAAGCTAATTTGGCTAAAACTGAATTCAATAGAGCATTACATCTATTTCGGGCTAAAAACTCGGGATGGACGCCAAAGGTTACTACCTGTAGTGCCCTAACCCATGAAGGTATAGATGCTGTTTGGGAGACCATTGCAACCTATTTGGACCTGGTAACAAAAAACCAGTATTTCCAAGAAAAACGTCAGGAACAAAATCAGTTTTGGATGATGGAAACCATCAATGAACAATTGAAAACCAATTTCTATCAGCATCCTGCTATTACAGCCTCCTTAGAAAATTACAAAAAAGCAGTTCAAAGCAACGAACTATCTCCTTTTGCAGCCGCGATAGAATTACTCAATCAATATTTTAAAGGTTAACTTTTATCATCAAGTATTAATTTAAAATAAAAACGGCTTACTCATACAGTAAGCCGTTGTGCTATAATAAAGGATTAAATTGGAATTTATTCCTCGTATGCTTCCATTTCTTTGTCATAAAATTCGCCTGCAAGTGTAATCAAATGTTCCATTTCAGCCTCTAGTTCGGTTTCGTCTTCACCTTCTAAGTCTTCCATGAATTCTACTTCATCATCTTTCAAATTGATAATAAAGCGAGGAAAATCAAGGTGAATTACAAAGATATCATCTGGAAAATCCGAGTTGTCAGCTAATACAAATTTTGGTAATTGCATGGTATATTAATTTTAAGGGTACTAATGGATTACTTTTGAGCCACAAATAAACGGAAAAACTATTTATCAGACAAGATAACCGGTGCACTTCCTTTTCCCATAAAAATCACCTTTGCATTGGGAGATGTAGCAATTTCCTTTTGGGCTTTAATTTGCTCATATTGCAATTGCTTATCGGTTAAACCCGTAGATATAATTCTTTGATAATCGGCTATCCCTTGAGCTTCTACTCTTTTTCTCTCTGCTTCTTGTTTTTCTTTCTGCAACACAAATTGCATTTTTTGGGCGTCTTGTTCCGCATTGATTTTACTCTCTATAGAAGCTTTTACAGAAGTAGGTAAATTAATGTTACGAATTAACAATTGCTCTAACACTAATCCTCTAGACTTGAAATCCTTTTCAATAGATTGAAATATACGTTGTTGAAATTCATTTCTTTTGGTTGAATACAAGGCTACAGCATCATAATAGACGGCATTATCACGGATACGAGTACGTGTTACTGGACGCACAATTTTATCAATATAATCTTGACCAATACCTTTCAAAATTTTAGGTGCTTCTGTTGGGAGAACTCGATACAATACGGTCAAGTCAATTACCACTTCCAATCCATCGTTTGACAATACACGAATGGCATCATCCCCTTCCTGTGCCCCTTCGCCATGAATGGCCGACATGGTATAGTTTTGTGTTTGCACATCAAAAATAGTGATGTCTAATAAGGGATTCACCATATGCAAACCACTCTCCAATACATCGGGTTGAACATTTCCATACAATGACTTCACACCTACTTTACCCGCATCGATTTGTTTAAACACGGAAGACATTAATCCAATAAGAATCACAATTACTCCTAGAATTCGAAAGTTATTTGCATACTTGGATAGTGGATTAACATTGTTTTTAAGAGTTATACTCACTACAATTAAGACTATACCAATAATAATGGAAAGTATCATTTTTTATATTGTTTTTAAATTATACGGTAATTATACGTAAGAGTTAGTTGGAAGTTACAATTTAACTTCCATGGTTTTCAAGAACCAATTTTTTGGTTAGATAATGAAATCGGATATATAACAGTATTGCTGCAGCTGTAAGTCCGGCCAATAGCCCTATCCATACCCCAACCGCTTTTAAAGAGGTATATTCACCCAAATAAAAAGATATGGGGAAGCCTACTATCCAATAGGCCACGAAAGTAATATACATGGGTATTTTCACATCTTGGAGTCCCCTCAAAGCCCCTAAAACGACAACTTGTATCCCATCTGAAATTTGGAATATGGCAGCCACTAAAAGTAATTGGGCTGCAATATGGATTACTTCTTGGTTATCTAGAAGCTGTTCCTGATTGTCCATATTTAAAAATAGATACGGTAATATTTGATGTAATGCCACAAAAAGGATGGCGAATACTATTTCGATACAGATAGCCAAAAGAAATATAGAACGGGCTACAACAATCATTTGTTTAAAATCATTCAGCCCTTTTTGGGTACTGATTCGAATCATAGAAACCACACTTAGTCCCATGGCAAACATAAAAGTCATGGATGCTAAGCTCAGTGCAATTTGATTAGCAGCTTGACTTGTTTTACCAATATTACCACAAAGCCAAATGGCTGTCGTAAATAAGACCACTTCAAACAACATTTGCATAGCAGAGGGCAATCCGAGATTCACAATTTTTCGAATCATATTTTTTTGAAGTTCAGCAAAACTAAACCCTTCAAAATAATGCCTTAATTGTGCTTTCCGAGACAAAATAAAATGCATAAATACCACCATGGCAATTCGGGAAATTACGGTTCCTAGTCCAGCACCCAATATTCCCATTTTAGGAAATATCCAAACTCCATAAATCAAGGCATAGTTAATGATTACGTGAACGATATTCGCCATCACTATGGCATACATGGAGATTTTGGTCATGGAAAGACCGTCGGCAAATTGTTTGTAGCCTTGGTAAATAATAAGAGGCACTAAGGAGAATGCTACCCAATCCAAATAGGGTTTGGCCAACACGATTACTTCTTGGGGTTGGTGAAGCAATTCCATTACAGGTTTGGCTAATACGACCAAACCAAACAATAGAATTCCTAATAGAGTACATAGAAATAATCCATGATGAAAAGCTGACCGAATTTTAGAAGTGTTTTGCTCTGCATCGGCTTCAGCAATTATAGGAGTCAAAGCCGTTGAAAAACCAATTCCTATTGACATCGCAACAAAAATAAGGCTATTCCCAAGAGAAACCGCTGCAAGCTCAGTACTGCCTAGTTTGCCAACCATAATATTATCTACTATACCTATAAGCGTATGCCCTAGCATACCCAAGATTACGGGATAAGCCAATTGCATATTATAACGAAACTCTTTGGTATAGTGTGCTATAGTCACGGACAGTTTTTTAGGAGCGCAAATATAAGGTGTTTTCTGTTGGTTCACACACTTTAGTCGCTAATCGGAGCAACATATCCTAGTTCCGTTTATATTTGTATTATGAATATACTACCCATACAACCCTATTGTGAGATAAAAGGTATTGGAGCAGCTTCAGGATTAGTATATTGGGAAGACTCCTTATATATTATTTCAGACAACAGCACCTATTTATATCGATATGAGCTTGCTAACCAACACCTGTCTACAATTAAACTTTATGACGACAGTGCGGCAGGATTATCCAAAAAAGAAAAGTCAGATTTTGAATCTATTACATTATTTGACCACAAATTGTATATAGTAGGGTCGGGCTCAACTCCAAACAGAACCAAAAGAGTATCCTATGCTTTAGGCAATAAAAAAATAGTAGAAAAAGACTTAAGTAAAATCTACAAAAGGTTACGTAAATCCATTGGATTACATGAAGACGAACTGAATATTGAGGGAATCATAATGAATGATGTATCCTATTCTTTTTTTCAAAGAGGCAATGGAAAAGGTGGAACGAATGGTATTTTTGTTTATAATCGAAACGATAAAAAAAGTGTATTCACATCTATATCCCTTCCAACCATTCAAGGAGTGGAAGCTACCTTTACAGATGCGGTTTTAGTTGGGGACACCGTATATTTTTTGGCAGCCTGTGAAGACAGCAAATCCACATATGAGGATGGAGCACTATTAGGAAGTTTTATTGGATGTATGAATTGGCCTGAAAAAAAAGTACTCTTTACTCAATTGATAACAGAGCAACACAAATTAGAGGGCTTAACTGTTTTTGAAGCTTCAGCAAACCGTTTAACTTTTATTTTATGTGAAGACAACGATACCGAAATCCTAGAATCCATACTCTATAAATTAGAAATAATCAACCCATAAGAATAGAGCACTTCAAAAAAAAACTTTTTTTTAAAAGTGTTCCCAACCTTTTTACTAAAATAATACTCTTAGATATAAAGAACCAACTTGTGATTACAGAACAACTACTTATATCGTGTAAAAAGAAGCATCGAGATGCGCAACGGCAGGTATACGAATACATGGCGCCAAAGCTCTATCGATGTTGCAAACGCTACTTGAAACAAGAAGAAGAAATCGAAGAAATCTTAGCTGATAGCTTTTATACCATCTTCACAAAAATAGAGCAATTAAAAGAATGGGGGGCTTTTGAAGCATGGGCACGAAAAATAACGGTTAACCATTGTTTGTTGCAATTGAAACGCAATGTAAATTTCAATTTATATTTGGAAGAAGCCCCATTTACACTACAACCCCAAAGTGATGTCGACACTACATTAGAAGAAGCCGACTTGCTTCTGTTGGTACAACAATTACCGGAGGGATGTAAAGCCATCTTCAATTTATTTGTAATAGAAGGCTATGGACATAAAGAGATTGCTAAAATGCTTCAAATATCAGAGGGCACTTCAAAATCCCAATTGAATGTAGCAAAAACCAAATTAAAAGATTTAGTAAACAACCTATACTATCAAAGCGCAAAACAACATGGAAAATAAAGATATATTCAATCAAATCAAAGCGGCAGCAGATCATGCTGAAACGCCTCATTTTGCTTCGATGGACAAAGTCTGGAACCGTGTCGAAGAAAAGTTAGATCAAGATACGTTGAAGAACGAAAAGATACTTTGGAAAAAATGGGCTGTAGCTGCATCTATATTGTTGCTTGCTTCTATAGGTTACCAATTTATTGCTACGGATAATTCCAAAACAATAGTACCCAATCAACCTACTGTAAGCGCTCCTACTCATACAGAATCTTCGAACCATGAAGAACTCGTTACTTCAGACCAAGCACATCCTGTATTAAAAGAAAACGCAACTGAAATTTTAAAACAACAATTGAAATCGGACAAGCCCGTTGCCTTAAATGATGACGAAATTCGGATTAGTACAAACCAAACCGATAGTATCTCTAGTAATCAAGCTGGGGCATACATTACTGCTGCTCCTTTTACAACTAGCACCTGGTCCAATGCAAACTCTTCAGCAGAAGTTGTATCAAATCGTAAAAATGTAGAAGTATTTGTAGGTAAAGAAAACAAAGCCAAAATGATTCATAAAGAGGCTCCTTTAGTTGTGATTGATGATGAAGTAGTCGCTAAAAAAGAGCTTGAACACTTGGATTTAAGTGATGCAGAATCTATTGAAGTATTGAATGATCCCTTGTATATAATCAACGGGATTTATTATACAGAACAGCAATTGTTTGGTCCCAATCCTACAAGTCCATACACCCCATTAAACCAACAGAACATAGAATCTATAACTATTCTACAACAAGAAAAAGCAGTCGAATTGTATGGTGAAAAAGGAAAAAAAGGTGTGGTTATTATCAGCACTAAAGATGGGAAACCTGTAAAAGCAACCCGTCCAAACACTTCATTAATGGAAATAAAAACCAAGTAATTACGAACTTATTTTTCTATTTCGTTGAGGTGTTGCATTTTTTTGTACTCTAGGAATCCTTTGATATCCTCAAAGTGTTCTTTGATTCGTTTGTGTCCAAATTCAAAAACTTTTTCGGCTAATCCGTCTAAGAAATCACGATCGTGTGAAACTAATATAAGTGTGCCATCAAAATCTTTTAAGGCGTCTTTGATGATGTCTTTAGTTTTCATATCCAAGTGATTGGTAGGCTCATCAAGAATTAATACGTTAACGGGCTCCAATAACAATTTTATCATTGCTAAACGAGTTCGTTCACCACCAGACAGCACTTTCACTTTCTTTTGGACATCATCACCACCAAACATAAAGGCCCCTAAAAGGTCTTTAATTTTAGTTCGGATATCCCCAACAGCAATACGGTCTATGGTTTCAAAAACAGAAATCTCACCATCTAACAAAGCAGCTTGATTTTGAGCGAAGTAGCCAATTTGTACATTGTGTCCTATTTCTAGTTTCCCGTCAAAGTCTATTTCCTTCATCATAGCTTTAATCATGGTAGATTTTCCTTCCCCATTTTTCCCAACAAAGGCTACTTTTTGTCCTCTTTCAATTACCATATTGGCATTATTGAATACCACATGGTCTCCATAGGTTTTAGTTAAATGTTCTACTACTATAGGGTATTGTCCACTTCTAGGTGAGGGCGGAAATTTTAGTCGCAAAGCAGAAGTATCCACTTCATCTACTTCAACCATTTCCAATTTCTCTAACATTTTTACTCGAGATTGTACTTGAAGTGTTTTTGAATAGGTTCCTTTAAAACGTTCAATAAACTCCATATTTTCAGCAATCATTTTTTGCTGTTCGTCATAAGCTTTTTGTTGGTGTGCTCTCCGGTCTTTACGCAATTCCAAATAATGAGAATATTTAGCTTTGTAATCGTAAATTCTACCCATCGTAACTTCTATAGTACGGTTTGTTATATTATCAACGAAGGCTCTATCGTGAGAAATGACCATAACGGCTTTAGCCTGATTGATAAGAAACTCTTCTAACCATTGAATACTTTCCATATCTAAGTGATTAGTAGGCTCATCTAATAATATCAAATCCGGTTGTTTCAAAAGAATCTTGGCTAATTCGATGCGCATGCGCCAACCTCCAGAAAACTCTTTGGTAGGTCGGTTAAAATCTTCCCTTTCGAATCCTAATCCTTTCAACACTTTTTCTACTTCCGCTTCATAATTTACCTCTTCAATAGAATAGTATTTCTCACTTACTTCAGAAACTCTTTCGATGAGCTTCATGTAGTCATCACTTTCATAATCGGTACGAATGGTTAACTGTTCGTTGATTTCATCTATTTCAGCTTTCATTTGGAACACCTCAGCAAAAGCCTTAGACGTTTCTTCCATAACAGTACAATCATCTGCTGTTAAAAGATGTTGAGGTAAGTATGCAATTACTGCTTCTTTGGGAGCTGAGATTGATCCACGCGATGGTTTATTTTGGCCAGCAACTATCTTTAACAATGTTGATTTTCCAGCACCATTTTTGCCCATTAGGGCGATTTTATCGGTTTCATTTATAGCAAAAGTAACCTCACTAAAAAGAGTAGTACCGCCAAATTCAACGGCTATATCATTAACAGTAATCATGATGATTTATTTTTTGAAGGGGCAAAGATAGTTTAATTCGATCTGAAACAAATAGCACTTTATTATTTCACTATTTTTTTACTTAAAGACCTACCATAATTAGTAGATATTTTCTCTACTAAATACCAAGAAAGCAATGCAAAGAAAAAAGAAACGAAAATTTTGGAAACAAAAGAGACCCGTGGAATTAATGTTGAATGTAGCGCAAAAATTCTGAATACGGGTAAATGCCATAGGTATAAGCTATAAGAGATTTTACCCAGATAAACCATAATTCTATTTGAAAATATAGTATAATCAATTCCATTACTTGAATTAATCAAATGCAAAATAATTACACAAGCAAACACTCCAACTAATTTGTGAAGTGTCGGATTGAAATTACCTAACATTTCATTTGAAACTGCACCTATTAAAACAATACTAATGACGCAAAAAAACAGCCAAAATCTATGAATTACACAATTCAACTTACCTCTCCACCTCAAGATAGCTAACAAACAACCTAGAAAAATAGATTCATCAAAAATCGAACTCAATATTTTAAAAAACTGTATGTTTAATAAATTAAAGATATTAATTACCCAAAGAAACAAGATGATAATTATTAAGAAATAAGTTGCTAATTTTAAAGCTTTGTTTTTAATAAAAAAATAAAGTAATAAAGGCCATAATAAATAAAATTGTTCTTCAACACCTAAAGACCATGTATGATATAGTATAACAGGCTTAATATTCCATACCCATGCAAAATTATAAACATATAAACTTGAAGCAATTATTTCAGGGAGTATTTCTGGAAACTTAATAGGATTAAAAACAAAAGAATATAGTGTAATAACTAAAAGCAAAACATATAAAGCTGGAAAAAGCCGAAAGGTTCTTCGTATATAAAATGCTTTAAACGAAATGTTTTTGTTTTTTTCAAATTCTTCTAATAATAGAGTAGTTATTAAAAAACCTGATAAAGCAAAAAACAAGGTAACCCCTATACCTCCATTTCCAAAAAGTCTGAAATTGGAGTGTGACATCATTACTAAAATAATTGCAAAGGCTCTTAATCCATCTAATGCGGGAATATATCCTAAATAATTTTTACTAAGGGTGTTTTTCATGTTTCCTATTTAGTTCTCCATAACAATCTAACTAGTATGTAAAACTAAATTGTTTGTAAATATAAATTATTTGAAAAACTATTACCTATTACTCTAATAATTATTATATCTCATTATAAATGTTTTAATAATAAGTTTTATATAAACCAACTCTTTACATAATTCATACTTATTTTAGATATAATTATAGTTATTAATCTTAATTAATACTATTAAACCCTAATCTTACACTAAATAACTAAATATCACATGTTTAGCAACAACACAAAAACCAATTCTACCTTATATTAATCAATAAAAAAGCAAATACAAAGAAAATTAACCAATACTAACAAGAATTATATTTAAAATAAGTATAAAAACATATTAAGTACAATATGACAAAATCAAATTTGCTATTAAATTTAATTAAGAAAAATTCTATATTTGATTTAGAAATAATTAAATATAAATATGAAATTTATCTTAAACTGTTTACTATGGCTAAGTCCTATTAGTCTATATTCTCAAATTAATTTCGAAAAAGGATATTTTATTAATAACTCGAATGAAAAAGTTGAATGTTATATTAGGAATAAGGATTGGAAAAATAATCCTATAGAAATTGAATATAAGAAACAATTAGAGGACATTACCAGTATTACAGATTCGATTTCAAATATTAGCTGCTTTGAAATATATAACGAATTAAAGTATCAAAGATTCGAAGTCAATATTGAGAAATCTGGAGATGATTTACGATTTATCACTTCAAACAAAAACCCAAAATGGGAACATGAAACCCTTTTTTTAAAAGTATTAGTTGAAGGTGAAGCTTCTTTGTTTCAATATATAAATGAAAATCTTTATAAATATTTTTACAAAACTTCAAATACGTCCATTGAACAACTTATTTGTATAAAATATAATTCAACGGAAAAAAACAATGGAATACTTGATAATTTTAACAATTCCATCAAAACAAATAATCAATTTAGACAACAACTATATTCCTTTGTAAAATGTGAATCAATGTTACAATCTGATTTTGAATCAATTGGATATTACAGAGGTGATCTTATTAAGCATTTCACCAAATACAACAATTGTATAGGCTTTATTGGCTCTAAATATATTATTAGTAAAGAAAAAGGAGATTTTAATTTGAAAATATTAGCGTCACTATCCTCTAGCCAATTAACAATTAGTGATCCTAATTTTTATTATAATAAAAGTACTGAAGTTAATGGAAAAGCTCTATATGGATTTGGTTTAGAATTAGAATATGTACTCCCTTTTAATAAAAATAAATGGAGTATTTATTGTAGTCCTCAATTTCAAAAATACAATAACTTTAAAAGTTATATCAAAAAAGATGGTTTTGGTTCAATTGGTCAAGACATAAACCATACAGTCAAAATTAATTATACTAATATAGGTATTCCAATTGGAATTCGACATTATTTGTTTCTTAATAAAAAGTCTAAGCTTTTCATTAATGGAGAATATGTTATTAATGTAAATTCAGAATCTCAAATAACTTTTGACAATCAAGATATTATAGATATTAATTCGAGATATAATATTGCTTTAGGAATTGGATATTGTTACAATAATAGGTTTAGCATTGAGACTAAAGCCAATTTAAATAGAGAATTATTAGGGAATTATATTAGTTGGTCTGCTCAATATTCAACTTTTGGAATAGTTATTGGTTATGTCCTATTTTAAATACTCAATCTAAATTCTTCAATCACTGGACTTGCTTTACCAAAATCAATTTCCATGATAAACAATTCGACTGGTTTTGACGTGGCGATACTCGGAATCACATTCGCTTGATTGTTATTTCTAAGCACCACATTGATAGTTGCTTCTTCTAATTTTTCTTTAAGGGTAACGGCTAGGATTTCTTCTCCTGAAAATATTTTAATTAGTCCCATTGTATGAGTTATATGTTAGTAATTTGGAGTTTATAAGATACTATTATTCTTCATCCATTTCAAAGAATAGAGGCTCTATCATAATTTTGTCAGCAAGTGTTTCAACTCTTTCTGTGATTTGGGAACAAAAAAACAAGCGTTGTGTCTTTTCGATACTCATTAACAGCCGTTGTACAATAGCATCATGACGCAAACGGAACAAAATATCGGCATCGTCTACCACAAACATTTTGATAGTATTGATATTAAAGCCGGCAGAGGAAAACATAGCGTTTATTTTTGATGGGGTTCCAATCAACACATCTAATCCCATGGAAATGATGTTTTTATCATAGTCGATATCCCCTTTTTCGTGAACACCCAATATACTTAAATCGGTATAGGTTCCAAATTTCAAAAACAACTCTTCCATTTCCATAACCCGTTCTTTGGTTTCAACCAAAATCAAGGCTCTAGTACTTTCGCCTATTGTTTTCTCCATTCTCTGGATTACGTTTAATACAATAGCCGTTGTTTTCCCACTTCCTTCAGGAGATTGAATAACCGCATCTGCACCACTTTTAATAGTAGAAAACGTTTCCCGTTGCATTTCATTGGGCTCAATAAGATTGTGTTCTACTAGTGCTTGTTGCAATAGTGGGTTTATTTTTTTTAAGTTCATTATTTACTTGCAAAAAGTTTTACGTCAGTTTCTGAGATTTCTGTTCCACCCAATATAATTAGGCGTTCCACTACATTTCTCAATTCGCGGATATTTCCTGTCCAATCGTATTCTTGCAGCAATTGGATCGCTGCTTTAGAAAATACCTTAGGAGCATTTCCTTGCTCTTCGGCAATTTTCATTGAAAAATGGTAAATTAATAAAGGGATGTCATTTCGTCTCTCATTTAAAGAAGGCACTTTGATTAATATAACGGCTAAACGGTGGTATAAATCTTCCCGAAAACGTCCTTCTTCAATTTCTTTCTTTAAATCTTTATTGGTTGCTGCAACTACACGAACATTAATTTTAATATCTTTATCAGCACCAACTCTTTGTATTAAACTTTCTTGTAACGCCCGTAATACTTTTGCTTGGGCGGACAGACTCATATCTCCTATTTCATCTAAGAAAATGGTGCCTCCGTCAGCCGCTTCAAATTTCCCAGCTCTGTCTTTTACGGCAGAGGTAAAAGCACCTTTTACGTGTCCGAACAATTCACTTTCGATTAATTCAGAGGGAATGGCGGCACAATTGACTTCAATTAAAGGCGCATTGGCGCGCTCACTTTTTTCATGTAGTTGGTGCGCCACGAGTTCTTTCCCTGTACCATTAGGTCCTGTAATTAATACCCGAGCATCGGTTTGAGCTACTTTTTCAATCATCAATTTAATTTGATTAATCGGTTCACTCTCCCCTACTATTTCGTAATTTTTAGAAACTTTTTTCTTAAGAATTTTATTTTCTACCACCAATTGTTTTTTGTCTAATGCATTGCGCACCGTATTCAACAATCGGTTTAAATCTGGTGGTTTAGAGATATAGTCAAAAGCTCCAAGTCGCATTGTATTCACCGCTGTTTCCAAATCACCATGTCCCGATATCATCACCATTGGTATTTCAGGTTTGATTTTTTTCACAGCTTCTAGCAATTCTTCCCCACTCATTTTGGGCATCTTAATATCACACAACACCAAGTCATAGTCTTCGCTTTTGATTTTTTCAAAACCTTGTTTCCCATCTTCGGCTTCCTCTACTTTATAAGTGTCATTTTCTTCGGATAGAATTTTCACTAATACTCTTCGGATGGAAGCTTCATCTTCAATGATTAATATTTTGGACATTATATATTTAATATATATTATTAGTTATTTGATATTGTATATCTAAATAAAGTTCAATTACAATATTGATTCTAGCAGCACTACTGATTCAAATCAGTTTTTACAAAAATAGTACAATTTCACATTAAGAGCCTTACTTTTGTTGCATCAAAAATAGATTTAATACTTTTACATTTCCTAAACGAAGAACTATGTCTACTGCTAAAAAAGATTATAAGAGAATTACAACCAAGTCCTTGATTGACATGAAGGCCAATGGAGAGAAAATTTCAATGCTTACGGCCTATGATTATACTATGGCAAAAATAGTAGACACTGCGGGTGTTGATGTTATTTTAGTAGGTGATTCGGCTAGTAATGTGATGGCTGGTCATGAAACTACTTTACCTATTACATTAGACCAAATGATTTATCATGCTTCTTCGGTGGTTAGAGCTATCGACCGAGCATTAGTGGTGGTGGATTTGCCTTTTGGAAGCTATCAATCTGACCCTAAAGAAGCTTTGCGTTCGGCTATACGAATTATGAAAGAAAGCGGAGGTCATGCCGTAAAATTAGAAGGAGGAAGCGAAATAAAAGACAGTATAAAGCGCATTTTAAATGCAGGTATTCCTGTAATGGGACACTTGGGTTTGACACCACAATCTATTTATAAATTTGGAACGTATACCGTTCGTGCCAAAGAAGAGGCAGAAGCAGAACAGTTACTTGAGGATGCCAAATTATTAGAAAAAGTAGGGTGTTTTGCTTTGGTATTAGAAAAAATACCGGCTGCTTTAGCAGAACGAGTTGCTAAAAGCATTTCGATTCCAGTTATTGGAATTGGAGCAGGCGGTGGCGTAGATGGACAAGTTTTAGTATTGCATGATATGATAGGAATGACGCATGAATTTAGCCCACGTTTCTTAAGACGGTATATGAATTTATTTGAAGATATGACTAAAGCAATTGGAAACTACGTGGAGGACGTAAAATCAAAAGATTTTCCGAATGCCAATGAGCAATATTAATACCTAAGATATGAAGCACCGTTTCGTTTTGGTTTTCATGGTGTTAATTCTTGTTTCTTGTCAAAAAAAAGAAACTAATCTTGTACTAGATACACCCAAAATCCAATCTTTAAAAGCAGCAGATTTATATTCAAAAGTGTATTATATATCAACTTCTCTAAACACAGAAAATTGTATTGCTTATAATATTGGTTGTGACTGTTGTGATGGCAAAATTGTCTTTTTAAAAGGCAACCGATTTATAAGTGACTATTATTGCATACCTGAAGAGTACTTCACCACAGGTACATTTGAAATAAAAAAAGACAAACTCATATTAAATTACAGTAAAAAGCAAGCCATATTGGGTCCTTTAGATGATAGTGACTATGAAGCTAAAGATACCTTACGTCTAGATACGACACCCTTTGACTCCCTAGTTTTAACTATCTTCACTTGCCATAACAAATCCTTATTTAAGGATAAGAATGAATATTATTCTGAAGACACTAAAACCTTGATATCTGAAGCCATTAATGATTACAAGAAAAGGGGTGTTTGGGAAATATTAGGACTTAAAGATTAGTGTATGAGTAAAATAGTTTCTTCTAAAGACAACCTTCAAATACTTCACGAAGACAATCACATCATAGTGGTTAATAAACGTGTTGGAGATATTGTTCAAGGTGACAAAACAGGAGACAAACCGCTATCGGATATTGTCAAAGAATATATCAAAGAGAAATACAACAAACCAGGAGAGGTATTTTTAGGCGTTGTACACCGTTTGGACCGACCTACTACAGGCATTGTTATATTTGCTAAAACTAGTAAAGCCTTGACTCGTTTGAATGAAATGTTTAGCAAACGAGAAACACAAAAAACATATTGGGCAGTTGTAAAAAACAAGCCATCTAAACCGGAAGATGTATTGATTCATTTTCTCAAACGGAATGAAAAAAACAACACATCCAAAGCCCATAACAAAGAGGTTCCTGAAAGCAAAAAAGCCAGTTTAGATTATACAACCCTAAAAACTTTAGACCACTATTTCGCGTTAGAAATCAATTTACACACAGGTAGACATCACCAAATCAGAGCTCAATTGGCCGCTATAGGATGCCCTATTAAAGGGGACTTAAAGTATGGTTTTGATCGTAGCAATCCCGATGGAGGCATTCATCTTCATGCTCGAAAATTAGTCTTTACACATCCCGTATCTAAAGACACTATACAAGTAATTGCCCCTACCCCAAAAGATGCAATTTGGAATTCCATTTGAAACTAATTTCGTATATTTACGTTATTATTAACCCAAATTGATCTCAACAATGAAAAATATCTTAGCCTCAATTGCTTTGCTAATTGGTTTTGCTGCAACTGCACAAGATCATTTCTCAGGCATCAGTACATCTAATCGAGTAGGTATTCTAAATGGAATGCTAAACCCTTCAGAATATGCTAATCTTTCTAAAAAATTTGAAGTGAATCTAAATGGTCTTAGTATTAATGTGGCCAATAACCGAATAGGATTTAGTGATTTAAGTTCCAACGCTAATTTAGAAGATTTAATCTTCAAAGGTACCACCCCAGTAAACATGAGACTTGATGGTGAATTTGTGGGTCCAGGGTTTGCGATGCGCATTTTAAAATGGGGGTTTGGCGTATCAACCAAAGCCGTAGTGAAATTTGACATTATAGATGTAGATCCTACTATAGGTGACGCTATCGTTAATAATAATATAGTGTTTAATACCACTTTACTTAACAATCCAAATAACCAAAGACTGAGTGGAATCACCTATGGTGAAGTAGGATTATCTGCAGCAAGAACTATAGTCGACAATGATAAACATCGTTTTAGTGCCGGTATAACATTTAAATTATTGTTTCCGGGATCCTATTCAAATTTTGGGTTGAGTAATTTAAATGGAACAATAACTCAAGATGGCACTGGAGCTTATTTAACTACCTCCCAACCGGCTAATTTAAATATTGCGTATTCGGGAAATTTAGCCGACAGTTTTACCAATTTTAGTGATTATACCAGTTCTGTTTTTGGGGGTTTGAATGGCATGGCTACTGATATTGGGGTGAATTACCAATTAAAAGACGGGAAAACCAATCACAAAATAAAATTAGGTCTTGCTATACGAAACATGGGAAGTATGACTTTTAACAATAGTAATAATCAATCAACAAATTACACTTTAAACCCTATACCATATAGCAATAAACTTGATTTGAGTATATTTCAGAATGTAGACAATTTAAGAGATGTAGAGACTATATTAATTAATAATAATTATGTAACAAAAGTTGATGGAAATACAAAATTCAAAGTCAACCTTCCTACATTAATTACGCTTTATGGTGACTTCAAAATAATACCTAAAGTTTATGTTACAGGGTATATGCAACGTAAACTAAAAAAAGATGAAGCGAATGACCAAATTAGTGCACTAAACATTTACTCCATTACTCCCCGCGTTAAACTCGGTTTTTTTGAAGCGTATCTCCCTATAGCCAACAATGATGTATCAGGAACTAATGTGGGATTTGGATTTGGTTTGGGCGGATTTTATTTAGGCTCGGGATCTATTATCACTGCCTTAACCAATGATAGTAAACAAGCAGATTTTTATACAGGATTCCGTTGGGGATTTTTATAAAAAATAATACTTATTTCAATGCCATATAAAAATAACATTCTATATCGAAAACAAAAACTGATTCAATTTTTGCATGCAATTGAAATGCATGAAGAATCCATAATCGAGGCATTATATCAGGATTTTAAAAAGCCAGCATTTGAAGCAGTTATCACAGAAACTGCATATATCATAACTGAATTACGAGACACTATAAAAAATATAGAAAAGTGGGCTAAACCTAAAAGGGTTTGGCCTTCTTTATTAAATTTCCCTTCAACAGATCTAATTTACAAGGAACCCTATGGTAAAGTTTTGATAATAGCTCCGTGGAATTACCCTTTCCAATTGGCTTTTTCACCATTAATTGCTGCCATTGCTGCAGGAAATCAAGTTGTTCTTAAACCTTCCGAAATATCCTTGAACACCTCTCAAATCATTTCAAAAATCATACACGAATGTTTTGAAGACACTCATGTTAGTTGTGTAGAAGGAGGTGTTGAAAAAGCAGAAGCATTATTAAAGGAACACTGGGATTATATCTTTTTTACGGGAAGTGTGGCTGTAGGACATATAATAGCCCAAGCTGCAGCGAAACATTTAACTCCAGTCACCTTAGAATTAGGAGGTAAAAGCCCATGTATAATTGATGCAAGTGCCGATTTAGCTTTAGCCGCTAAACGTATTGTTTGGGGCAAATTTTTAAATGCAGGACAAACCTGTATTGCTCCGGATTATGTCATAATTCACAATACCATTAAAATGCGGTTTATTGAATTACTCCAAAAAGAAATAACTGAATTTTACGGAAGCAACCCTGAAGAATCTCTTGATTTTGCACGTATTATCAATGCTAAAAATTGGGATCGCTTAAAATCGTATTTGAATGGGGCCAACATAGTCATCGGTGGAGTCAGTCGCTTCGAAGATTTATATATAGCTCCAACCATAGTATTAGAACCTGAGTGGAATAGTTTGCTCATGAAAGAAGAAATATTCGGTCCCATACTTCCTATTATAGGGTATGATTCAGCAGTAGATATTGAGCAATTACTAAAAAAGCACACCAACCCATTAGCCTTCTATATTTTTACTAAAAAGAAATCATTTGCAAAAGACTTAATCCTTAAACATGCTTTTGGTGGAGGATGTATCAACGACACTTTAATTCATTTTACTAATAAAAAACTACCCTTTGGAGGTATTGGAACAAGTGGCATGGGTGCTTATCATGGTAAATTAAGCTTTGACTTATTTACCCATTTCAAACCTGTAATCAGCAGAGGTAATTGGCTAGATATTCCAATTCGATATGCTCCATATAAAGGGAAAATTGGTTGGATCAAAATGGTTTTTAAATGGTTGTCCTAAGAGTTTTTTAATATTATTTTAACTTATTATATTTTTATGTATCTTGTTCCATAAATTTAAGTAATCCAATAAATACTAATTGTCAAATTGCATAAACGAACTATCCTTTGAAAACAATTACTGCGGTTACAAATATGAATAGTGTGATAACATTTGGATTGTCATTAACTATAATTATACTTCTATATTTTGCTATAAACAAAAAACTTCAAAGACGTATTACATTAAGTAATCAAGATTCAGATTTTGAACCCCGAGCAGAACAATTACGTTTATACCTATTGTTTTTTGGAATTACAATACCCCTGGTTGAATCTGTTGTAAATATTTTTAAATTAAGCCATTCGAGTCATTTAACTTTTAATTTGGTTATAGGTATACTCCTTTTATCCTTATATTATTTATCAAAAAAACTCCCCATTCTTTACAAGAATATTAATGTAATTTTTTCGGTTTGTTATTTAATTTATTTTTCATACTTATCTTATAATGTCTACTTTGAACATTTTGAACTCGTTACTTTTGTAGCGCTAATATTGAGTTATATCCTTTCTTACTTTGTAATTAAAAACTTCAACCATTATTGGTATTTTGTTTGCATCACCCTTTTTTTATTATTACTTGGATTTACATTTGCTTTAATAGACACCAAATATATTGTCATCTTATTTTGTGCTTTCATTTCAATTACAGCGATACACATTTCTACTCATTTAGCATTATTAGGAATAAAAAACAAATTTGTGTTTTCCGACATCATAGTTAATAATGGAAATTCCATCATTTTAACTACAAATAAAAAAGGAGAAGTTTCCTTCTGCAGTGAATCTATTGAATATATATTAGGATATAAAGTATATGAAGTTTTAGGTATGGGATATTGGAAACTAACTGAAGATCCCGAATTTATTGGTGAAGCTTTTCACGAAAGTTTTGTAGATGAACAAACTTATGTCCGCAAATTAAAATGTAAAAACGGAGAATACAAATACATCCAATGGAAAGACAAAAAGTATACTGATGACATCACCATTGGAATTGGCCAAGATGTTACTGAACAAATTAATATCAAAGATCAATATAGAAGTTTAATTGAATCAGCTGCAGATTTAATTTATGAAATTGATCTAAGAGCCAAAATCACCTATGTAAACCAATTTACCATTAAAACGCTAGGTTTCGAAAGAGAGGAAATAATTAATAAATTATTTAATCTTTTTATTCGAAAAGATTATGTTGATTATGTTGTTGATTTTTATAAAATAATTCCAAAAGAAAGTAGAGACTTTAACGATTTGGTTTTCCCATTAGTAAAGAAAGATGGTGATACTATATGGGTTTCTCAAAAAGTAACTTTAAAAAAAGATTCAGAAGGTGAAATTATTGGCTATTCGGCTATTGCAAGAGACATTACATTGGTCAAAAACCTCGAGATTGAGCATTACAATAGAAGTAAAAAAGTTAGAACACATAATGAAATTTTAAAAAAACTAACCTCACAGAGTTATTCCAACAAAGATAATTTTAATATCATTTTAAAAAACATCCTTAAAGTTGCTGCAACCAACTGTGATATTGATAGAGTAAGTTATTGGTCATTTACCTTAGAAGGGTTGCATTGCGAAAGCATATATTACCTTCACAGCGATCGATTTGACAAAAAAGCTATATTACCATATGAACAATATCCAATCTATTTTAAATATATAGAAACCGGTTCCCAAATTGTGGCATCAAATGTGTATAACAGCAATATCACACAGGAACTATGTTACGAATATTTCCCTAAAAACAATATTAAATCTTTATTAGATACTCCTATTTTTATCAATGGGAAAAACATAGGGATTTTGTGTTTCGAAAAAGTAGAAACTGCAGTGGAATGGGACAATGAGGATATTAATTTTTCACGTTCAATCGCCGATTTAATTGCAATTGCTCTTGAATCACAAATGCGTATTGAAGCGGAGAAAAAATTAACGTATAAAAGTGATATTTTATCTGAAATCATTAAAAACACTGAAAAGTTCTTAGTATCAAAAAACACAAATGAAATTTTCTCAGAGTTAATGGATACCATAGGTCAAGTTACCAATGTAGATAAACTTTCCTTTTTTGAAAACAATTCAGAAACCAAAACATATTCACAAAAATACCGTTGGACTGCAGAAGCAAATGCAATGACTCCTCCTAATCCAGAACTTGTAAATATTTCACATGATGTCATTCCTGAAATAAGTTTATTATTAAAGGATAAATCCATTTACTATTCTATAATTAGTAAAATGAAGGAAGAAAAATCTAAAGCTTTCTTGCAACAATTGAATACAAAATCCATCTTATTCATTCCTATTTTTATAAAAACGGATTATTATGGTTTTATCGTTTTTGATGACTCTACTAATGAACGAGATTGGTCTCATGATGAAATTAGTGCTTTACAAACTTTAACCAATAATATATCTTATGCCATTGAACGAAATATCAATGAAGCCAGAGTTCAAGAAAGTGAAGAAAAATTTAGATTATTAGCCAACAACATCCCAGAAACAGTACATCTTTCCCGCTATGATGCCAAATGGACTAAGATCTACTTAAATGATGAAATAGAGAAGTTAACGGGTTATCCCAAAGAGGATTTTCTACAAAACAAAATTTATTATTTTGATTTGGTACATCCTGATGATCTCAAAATTGTAGAAAACAAAGCTCATGAATTATTTAAATTAAAAGAAAAAATTCATTTGATTTATCGAATCATCAATAAAGCAGGTCATTTTATTTGGGTTGAGGAATTTGGAGAGCCCATTTTCAAAGATAATGAAATAGAATACATCGTTGGTATCTTTATTGATATTACACCTAGGATGGAAGCTGAAGAAGCTATTAAAGCTAAGAATTATGCAGAATCGGCTAACAAAGCTAAATCAGAGTTTTTAGCCAATATGAGCCATGAAATCAGAACACCACTTAATGGTATAATTGGATTTACCGACTTATTAATGAATACGAATCTAGAAAGTATTCAAAAAAAATACATGGAAACTATCAATCAGTCAGCAAATGCACTGATGGAAGTAATCAATAACATCTTAGATTTTTCTAAAATTGAATCTGGAAAATTAGAATTGCATATTGAGAAATTCAATATTTCAAACATGGCCAATCAAGTAATTGATTTAATACAGTATGAAGCCAACCACAAAAAACTTGAGGTAAATTTAATCATTGAAGAAAGTGTTCCTAACTATATATGGACTGATTTAATTAGATTAAAACAAATAATGATTAATTTATTAAGTAATGCTGTCAAATTCACAGAAAAAGGTTCAATACAGTTAACTATTTCAAACTTGAAATTTTATTCTAATGACAAAGTTCAACTCCACTTCTCGGTAAAGGACACGGGTATTGGAATCAAACAAAAGAATCAAGATAAAATATTTGAAGCATTTTCACAAGAAGATAATTCTACAACAAAAAGATTTGGCGGCACTGGCTTGGGATTATCCATATCAAATCAGCTTTTAGAGCTTATGCAAAGCAAATTAGAATTAAAAAGCGAACCCAATAAAGGAAGTGAATTTAGTTTTATTTTAGAACTCCCCTATTCAAATGAAAGTGTTGAAACGTTTAATGCTTCTGACAATGACAGTATAGTACATCATAAAAACAATATAATAACTACTGATAACAAAATCATCTTTATTGTAGAAGACAATAAAATAAACATGTTATTAGCCAAAACATTAATCAAACAGATTTTACCAAATGCCCATGTTTTCGAATTAGAAAATGGAAAAGAAGCCTTAGAATGTGTTCAAAATCAACTACCAGATTTAATTTTAATGGACATTCAAATGCCTATAATGAATGGATATGATGCAACACTAGAAATAAGAAAACTACCCAATACAAACGAAATTCCTATAATTGCCTTAACAGCGGGTACTATTATTGGTGAAAAAGAAAAATGTATTGAAAATGGCATGAATGATTATATAGCGAAACCTATTGACAAAGTGGAATTGGAAAAAATAATTGGAAATTGGATTCATAAAAACTAATTCTATAGTATCCTATTCCCGTTTAAATCCTAAATATTGATGCCATATTTTAGCATTTTAAAAAAATAATATTCTTTTTTTACATAAATCATAATTCGTTCTTGCCACCTTTATTTTTAAAACTATTTCCAATTGTCATGTTCCTTTCATTGTTAATTTTGCCTCAAATTAATATCTGAAACATGAAAGTAGGCATAGATAGCATTGCATTTGATTTTCCAAAAATATTCCTTCCCATATCCACATTAGCGGCACATCGTCACATAGAAACCGATAAATTAACCAAGGGCTTAGGACTGCATAGAATGAGTTTTTTGGATGTTCATCAAGATGTAGTAACACTTGCTGCAAATGCCGCATTAAAACTGCTAAAACAAAATCAAATAAACCCAAAAGAAATAAGCCGAATATACGTTGGCACAGAGAGTGGGGTTGACAGTTCGAAACCTGTAGCATCCTATGTCATATCCTTATTAGAAGGTCAATATGGAGACGGAAGCTTTAAAAACTGTGATGTTGTAGATCTTACTTTCGCATGTATCGGAGCAGTAGATGCTTTACATAACTGCATTGATTACATTCGGCTAAATCCAACAAAAAAAGCCATTGTAATTGCCACAGACAACGCCAAATACGACATCAATTCTACGGGAGAGTACACTCAAGGGGCTGGTTCTATTGCTATGCTCATCACTTCTAACCCTAGCATACTCAGCTTTTCTAATGAAGTAGGGGTTTCTACTCAAGGCGTATTTGACTTCTTTAAACCAAGACGCTATTTAACCAAAGAAGAAGTACTTCTTGTAAATGACAATTCTGAATGGCATGGTGTATTAGAAAATGAAATTGCCATTTACAAAGAACAACCTGTTTTTGATGGGCAGTATTCCAATCAATGTTATATCAAAAGAATTACAGAAGCCTATGAACATTTTAAAACCGAAAGCCATCAGCAGGGTAAAGTATATGAACATTGGGAAAACATCCTATTACATCTACCCTATTGTTTTCAAGGACGGCGAACTTTTATTGAAATTTTTGCATTAGAAAATCCAGAATTATTGGAATTGCAAACAGGTGAAACAGCTAAAGAAAAAATAAAGGCATTGGCTAAAAGCCCTGAATATAGTGCTTTAGTAAACAGCAAAATTTATCCCTCCGAAATTGCTTCTGGACAAATAGGAAATATCTATACAGGCTCCATATTCTTAGGAATGCTATCAACTCTTTGTTACCATTTCGCTCAAAACACAGATTTAGCTTCCAAGAAACTAGGCTTTATTGCGTACGGAAGTGGTTCAAAATCAAAAGTTTTTGAAGCTGAAGTAGCTCAGAATTGGAAAAGCGCTATAGCTAAAGTACCATTATTTGATAGCTTACAAACCGCTCAAGAGATTGATTTTGAAACTTATGAAAAACTTCATAAAAAAGAACTTCTTCAGGCTGTAATTCCTCCGTCTAATGAATTTTACTTAGAACGCATTGAACATGAAAATCCCGTTTTATTAGGTGCGCGCTATTACAAATACTGTTAGCCTAACCAACCATCTCTATCCAAACTTCTATATTGAATTGCTTCAGCAATATGATTCGAATTTACAATAGCGGTTTGTTCCAAATCGGCTATAGTTCTCGCTACTTTTAATATTCGATCATAAGCCCTAGCCGATAAATTAAGTCGCTCCATAGCTGTTTTCAACAACTGTAAGGAGGTCTCATCCAAAGCACAAAACTCACGTATTTGCTTCGTGTTCATTTGGGCGTTATAATGGATGGATTCCAATTCTTCAAACCGTTTTGATTGAATTTCTCTGGCTTTGGTTACCCGATTTCTTATAGACACACTGCTTTCTGCGGGTCGTGTTTCGGTTAATTTTTCGAATGGAACAGGGGTTACTTCAATATGTATATCGATACGATCTAGTAAAGGTCCAGAAATTTTGCTCAAATACCGTTGCATTTCAGAAGCAGATGAACTCGAAGGTGAATCGGGATCGTTAAAATAGCCACTCGGACTTGGATTCATACTGGCAACCAACATAAAAGAAGACGGATAAGTAATGGTAAATTTAGCTCTTGATATTGTAACCTCCCTATCTTCTAATGGCTGGCGCATAACTTCAAGCACTTCTCTTTTGAATTCGGGTAATTCATCTAAAAACAACACTCCATTATGAGCTAAGGATATTTCTCCTGGTTGAGGATAACTCCCCCCTCCTACTAAAGAGACACTCGAAGCGGTATGATGGGGCGATCGAAAAGGCCGCTGACTCATCAACCCAACTTCTTTTGTCTTACCTGCAACCGAATGTATTTTTGTGGTTTCCAAAGCTTCTTTGATTGTCATAGGCGGTAGTATGCTCGGCATTCGTTTGGCCAACATGGTTTTACCCGCACCTGGAGGCCCAATGAGAATAATATTATGCCCTCCAGCAGCCGCAATCTCCATACACCGTTTGATGCTTTCTTGTCCCTTCACATCGGCAAAATCAAATTCAGGAAAATCTAATGTCTTAGTAAACTCTTCGTGTACATTAATTTGTGTAGGTTCCAACTGCCCTCTGCCTTCAAAAAAGTCAATTACTTCCATCACATTTTCAACACCATATACCTCTAAACCCTCTACAATTGCTGCTTCTTTTACATTCAACTTGGGAAGGAAGAAACCTTTAAAGCCTTCTTCTTTCGCTTTTATAGCAATAGATAAAGCGCCTTTTATGGGTTGCAAACTTCCATCTAATGAAAGCTCACCCATGATAATATAATCTCCTATTTTATCAATATTTAGTTGATTTGAAGCCGCTAAAATACCGATGGCAAGTGTTAAGTCATATGCCGAGCCTTCTTTGCGCAAATCGGCAGGTGCCAAATTGACCGTTATTTTTTTTCCTGGAAACTCGTAATTGTTATTTTTAAGTGCTGCTGCAATCCTATAACTGCTTTCTTTTATGGCGTTATCAGGCAATCCAACCAAATGATATCCAATTCCTTTATCGATGTTTACTTCCACTGTGATAGTCGTTGCTTCGACTCCAAACACAGCACTTCCAAATACTTTAACCAACATAACATTCTATTTAAGCACAATAAAAATACTAAAATAGTTACAAAAAAGCACATATTCGTGAGAATTTTATTCTCTTTTATCGTGAAGTAATTTATCGAGTTGTTGTTGTTCTGCAGTCGGTAAACTTGGTAAAAGGTTTTGAAATCGCTCTTTATACGAATCAAGAGTCATTAATTGACGCAGGTATTCCTTAGCAAACTTGCTGAATTGCCATTTGAAATGAGTCGTGGCTTGAACCAAATTCAGAAGTACTTGATCATCAATAGGAGTCAATTGAACCGCCGCTTGAAGGGCATTTTGCCTAATAGAACTTTCATACTTTGAATTAGTATAATCAAATAGTTCATTCTTATACTTCAGTGAAAGATTAGGATCTAAACCAATTGCTTTTTGGCTTAAAAACAACATTGTTGTTCGGAGCCCCAAATCATTGTTTCCCTTCCAATCCTTAGCTTTCTGCAGATAGTCCAACTGGCTATCTGGAAAACTATTGAACAACCGAATTAAAGCAATTTCTTTAGTATCATAAGAAGAGTCATCCAATAAAGTCTCATAAGAAGCCTTAAATTCTACTGGAATTTCATCCGTAAACTCCGCTACAGCTTGCCGAACTTTTACATCTTTGGATTGCAAAGCCAAGAGTAAAAACTCTTTTTTATCTTCAAAAGGAAGATCTTTAATTTGATATAAGATTTCCGTTTTAATGGGATAATACAATGTTGAATTCATAAGCGACTTAAATTGCTCTTTGTTTTCTACAAAGGTATTTTTACGCAATTGTTGTACTTCAAAAAGACGTTGCAAAAAAGGGCTCTTCCGCAATACAAGATTGGCTTCCTCAGTTTGGAAATGATAATCTAACAACCATCTTTTTTTGAAATCTTCTGTATTAAATTCAGGAGCAACCTTTTTCACTTCAGTTAAAAAATCATCCGTAGTGACATTCTGATATTGGTATTTTTTCAAATAGGTTTTCACCACTGACTTAAAAGCTTTTGCTCCGATAGACTCGCGTAGCACATGCAATGCCCAGGCGCCTTTTTGGTAATACGACAAACTACTAGCCTTCTCATTCAATACGGGAATCGTATCCGTTTTGGAGGCATTACGCAATTGCAAAGATGTGCGGTACAATTGATGGTAAAAATAATCATCGCCAAAAATTTCTTTTTCGGCTAACATCGCATAATAAGTAGCAAAGCCTTCTTGTAACCAATGGTGGGTTCCAGATTTCGCGGTAACTAAATCCCCAAACCACTGATGAGCCAATTCATGAGCATTAACATTGATATAATTCCTATCATTAAAACCTATCGCATCCACCACAAAATCTTCTGAAAAAAGTGTTGCTGATGTATTTTCCATACCTGCATATAAAAAATCCTCAACCGGTATTTGCTTGTATACCTTCCAAGGGTATTTCACTCCTATTTCCTTTTCTAAATAATCAAATATTCGTTTAGAATACCGATAGGTAGCTTCAAACTTAGCCGTGTCTTTGGGTTGTATAAAGTATTGTAAAGGTATACCCGATTTAGACGATTGTATTGTATTTCTAAAATCACCAATAGCTACCATAACCAAATAAGAACTCATGGGTTTCTTCATGCTATACTGCCATTCCATTTCATTTCCTTTTCGAATTTCCTTTTTCAAAATTCCATTAGAAATCACTTGATAGCGCTTGTCAAAACTAAATTTCAAATTAAACAGCACTTTTTCATTGACATCATCAAAACTGGGCAACCAATGACTGGTATACTTTCCTTGCCCTTGAGTCCAAATTTGCTGATTGGATATTACCGAACTTGAAAAATCTCCATTGAAATACAAGGTTTGTTTTGGCTTAGCCTCATAAGTAAACGTAAGGATATTGGGTCCTAACGTATAGCCTTCAAACAACTTTAAATTTTTGCCCAAATTGACAAATCGGACCGATTTATCATTAATTTTCACTTCTTTAAAAATCATTTTTTGAGCATCTATCTTAATAGTATCTATTGGGTTTTTTACTTCAAAAACATACTTCACTTCCCCCTTAACTTTATGATCCATTGCATCGATGTGTATACTCGCATCAAGTGTTTTGAAATCTACAAATGTCGATTGTTGTGCATAGGACCAACAGCCTATAAAAAGAAATAAAAAGATACGCATTACTTTAAATTATGTCCTACGAATATAATCATTTTCACTGGTTTCCCTTTTCGAAATTTCAAATTAAAAAACTATCTTCGCTAGGATAAACTTGTGCTACAAAAAATGTCAAATCCATTATTACAAACTTCAATAGAATACCTAAAAGGTGTTGGTCCCCAACGCGGGGAGCTATTGAGAAAGGAGCTTGGCATTCATCGGTATGAAGATTTAATTAATTTTTATCCCAATCGGTATATTGACAGAACGCGGTATTATAAGATTAACGAACTTCAAAACAATCCCGCTGAAGTTCAAATTATTGGCAAAATAATACACATCAAAACCGTTGAGTTTGGTAAATCCAAAAAGCGATTAGTAGCCTCATTTGTGGATGAAACGGGTGAAATGGAATTGGTTTGGTTTCAAGGACACAAATGGATTCGGGACACCTTAAAACTTAACATCCCCTATGTGATTTTTGGAAAAGTTTCCTCTTTCAATGGCTCGTATAACATGCCTCATCCCGAAATGGAATTGTTTACAGAACACGAAAAAAGCCTTCGTTCTGCTTTACAACCTGTATATCCTTCCACTGAGACCTTAACCAATAGAGGAATTTCCAATCGCGTCATCAACAAAATGATGCAGCAACTCTTTGTAGAAACCCAAGCAAAATTTACCGAAACATTACCGCAATACCTCATCGAGGAATTGAAATTAATTCCTAAGAATGCGGCCCTATTTAACATTCACTTTCCAAAGAGTGCTGAACTACTTGCGCGCGCTCAATTTCGTTTGAAATTTGAAGAGTTATTCTTCATCCAACTGCAATTGATTACCAAAAACTTGGTTCGAAAACACAAAATCAAAGGACACCCTTTTACCAATATTGGGGCCAATTTCAATTCGTTCTACCAAAACCATTTGCCCTTTGAATTGACCAACGCACAAAAGAAAGTTCTCAAAGAAATTCGAAACGACTTAGGTTCCAATGCCCAAATGAATCGGTTGTTACAAGGGGATGTTGGTTCGGGAAAAACTATAGTGGCCTTGATGGCAATGCTCATTGCTTTAGATAATGGGTTTCAAAGTTGTTTAATGGCTCCCACCGAAATTTTAGCCAACCAGCATTTTCAAGGTGTATCGGAATTGGCTCAAGGGTTAAACCTCAACATAAAAATACTAACTGGTTCCACAAAAACTTCCGAACGCAAAATTATACACGAAGAATTGGAAAATGGAACACTTCATATTCTCATTGGCACCCATGCCCTACTAGAAGATAAAGTAAAATTCCAAAATTTAGGATTAGCCATTATTGATGAACAACACCGTTTTGGTGTAGAACAACGCAGTAAACTTTGGCAGAAAAATCAAATCCCACCCCACATACTTGTCATGACTGCTACACCTATACCCAGAACCTTAGCTATGAGCTTGTATGGGGATTTAGACATATCCGTAATTGATGAATTGCCTCCAGGTAGAAAACCGATTCAAACCGTGCATCGTTTTGACAGCAATAGATTGAAAGTTTGGAAATTTATCAAAGATGAAATTGCTAAAGGCAGGCAGATTTACATAGTTTATCCTTTGATACAAGAAAGTGAAACAATGGATTACAAGGATTTAATGGATGGTTATGAAAGTATTTCTCGTGATTTTCCCTTGCCTCAATACAGTATTTCTATGGTGCATGGCAAAATGAAACCCGCTGACAAAGACCTAGAAATGAAACGGTTTACAGAAGGCAAAACCAACATTATGATTGCCACTACTGTTATTGAAGTGGGGGTGAATGTTCCCAATGCTAGTGTGATGATTATAGAAAGTGCAGAACGCTTTGGTCTCTCCCAATTGCACCAATTAAGAGGTCGTGTGGGTCGGGGAGCTGAACAAAGTTATTGCATATTGATGACCTCACATAAATTATCTTCGGAAAGTAAAACCCGAATAGAAACCATGTGTGCCACCAACGATGGATTTGAAATTGCAGAAGTAGATTTGAAATTAAGAGGCCCTGGTGATATTATGGGAAAACAACAAAGTGGCGTCCTCAATTTGCAAATTGCGGATTTAGTAAAGGATAAAGACATCCTTTTATTGGCACGTCACGAAGCCCTAAAACTATTAAAGAAAGACACCTCCATGACTTTGCCCGAACACCAAACCTTGCGTGCGGTATTTATCGAATTAACCCAAAAGAAAAACATCTGGAATTACATCAGCTAAATTGTGTTAAATAAAGGCCAAGAGTACTCCCTTTTTGAAAACTAAGAATTAAATTTGAACTACTAAACAATACACTATAATCACCCTCCCATTGAAATGAAAATTAAATCTATTATACTCGCACTACTTGTACTATCCTTAGGTGGCATGATTGCCTACCGCATCACAAAAAACAATGCCGAAAGCGATAAAGGGAAAGATAAAAAAGATAAAAAATCGCCTATATCCGTTGAAGTTCTTGTACTTCAAACACAAGATTTTTCAAACTCATTATCTCTATCTGGGTCTATCGAAGCTAATGAACAAGTGGAAATACGAAGTGAAGTGGCAGGAATAGTTGAGAAAATTTCATTTGAAGAGGGAAATACAGTAAGCAAAGGACAAGTGTTATTTAAAGTCAATGACATTGAACTCCGAGCACAAGTATCTCAAGCTAAGACGAAAGAAGCATTAGCCTCTGAAAACGAGAGAAGAGCCAAATTGTTATTACAAAAGGAAGCCATTAGCCAAGAAGAATATGATATGGCAAGTGCCGAGTATAGAACGGCAAAAGCACAAACACAACTTATACAAGCTCAAATTGCCAAAACCACAGTAAGAGCACCTTTCTCAGGAAAAATAGGTCTTCGAAGTATATCACCGGGTACCTATGTGACGCCTACTACTTTAATTGCAAAGTTGGTCGCAACAAATCCGTTGAAGCTCACCTTCTCCTTACCCGAAAAATATGCTTCTTCTATTGTACCCAATTCTGAAATCTCTTTTACAGTTCCTAATAATACCGAGACTTTCAAAGCAAAAATATATGCGTTAGAACCTGAAATTGAAACGACCACTAGAACGTTAAAAATAAAAGCCCTAACCAATAATGCATCGGGGAAATTGATTCCGGGAACTTTTGCCACGATTTCGCTTCCTCTTACCCATGTAAAAGATGCTATAATCGTACCTTCTCAAGTTATAGTTCCAGTTCAAAATGGTAAAAAAGTTTACGTGGCCCATCAAGGAATGGCACACGAAGTAATGGTAGAAACCACCACTCGAACCGAAAACTCCGTAGTGGTCCTTTCTGGATTAAAAGCAGGGGATTCCTTAATTACAACAGGAGTAATGTCTTTAAAAGATGAAGCTCCAATCAAGGTAATTCATAAATAATAACCGCACTTGATTCCATTAATGAGATTATTTATTCGCAATTGACATTATGAGTTTATCTACTATAAGCATTAAAAGACCCGTACTCACCATTGTATTGAACCTAACCATCATTTTGTTTGGACTCATTGGGTATAAATTTTTAGGGGTTCGTGAGTTTCCTTCTATTGACCCAGCTCAAATATCAATTCGTACGGATTATGCGGGAGCCAATTCCGACATTATAGAATCTCAAATTACAGAGCCTATAGAAAAAGCGATTAATTCTATAGACGGAATCAAAAACATAACTTCTTCAAGTGTACAAGGTACGAGTACCATCACAGTAGAATTCAATCTAGACAAAGATTTAGAAGCAGCAGCCAATGATGTGCGGGATAAAGTAGCACTAGCGGCTAAAACTTTACCTAAAGATATTGATGCCCCTCCTGTAGTGTCTAAAGCCGATGCCAATGCCGATGCCATCATATCGATGACCATTCAAAGCGATACTAAAAGTCAATTGGAACTCAGTGATTTTGCAGAAAATACAATTGGTCCCCGATTGGAAACTATTCCAGGGGTAAGTGGCATCCAAATTTGGGGTCAAAAACGCTATGCCATGCGCTTGTGGATAGATCCCATCAAATTAACGTCTTATGGGTGTACCGTATCCGATGTTAAAAATGCGCTGAACCAACAAAATGTAGAATTGCCTTCGGGTAAGTTAACGGGGAATACAACCGAACTTACCGTTAAAACCGTTGGAAATTTATCCAAACCCGAAGAGTTCAACAACATTATCATCAAAACGGAAGGTGATAAAATCGTTAAACTTAGTGATATTGGCAAAGCCGAATTAGGACCCGAAGTCGTAGAAACTAAAATGGTTCAATCGGGAACTCCTCTTGTGGGAGTCGCTATCATACCACTACCCGGGTCAAACTATCTAGATATCTCAAAGGCCTTTTATAAAAAATTTGACATTTTAAAGAAAGATGCCCCAAAAGACATTAAACTCAACATTGCTATTGACAATACGCTTTTCGTGAAGAAATCGGTTATAGAGGTGGTAGAAACTTTGGGTATTTCAATCCTATTGGTTATTCTGATTATCTATTTGTTTTTTAGAGATTGGGCCATTGCCTTTAGACCCTTAATTGATATTCCCGTTTCCTTAATTGCCACCTTTTTCATCATGTGGTTATTTGGCTTTTCAATCAATGTCCTCACCTTATTGGCTATCGTATTAGCCACTGGTTTAGTCGTAGATGACGGTATAGTAGTCACGGAAAATATTTTCAAAAAAGTTGAACAAGGCATGTCTCCTATTGAAGCTGCTATCAAAGGCTCAAACGAAATATTCTTTGCTGTCGTTTCGATATCCATCACATTGGCAGCTGTATTTCTTCCTGTAATATTTTTAGAAGGATTTGTGGGACGCTTATTTAGGGAATTTGGAATTGTGATTGGTGCGGCCGTATTGGTCTCAGCATTTGTGTCACTAACCCTTACCCCAATGTTAAATGCCTATTTGATGAAAGGTGGGGAACAAAAGAAAACAAAATTCTACCAACTCACTGAACCTTTCTTCCAAAAACTAAATAGCGGATATACCCACTCATTAACACTATTTATGAAAAGAAAATGGTGGAGTTTTCCAATACTAATAGGATGTTTTGGTCTTATCTATTTATTCTTTACCCTCCTACAAAAAGAAACGGCTCCCTATGACGACCGAGGAGCAATAGTCATTTCTACCACAACTGCCGAAGGTTCTTCCTATGCATATACCGATCGCTTTATGCAAGAACTCTCCCAACTCATTGATGATTCAATTCCAGAAAAGCGAGTAAGTTTAGTGATTACTGCTCCTGGATTCAATGCTTCTGCAACCAATAGTGGCCGAATTCGAATTGCCTTAGTGGATCCTAACATGAGAAAACGATCCCAAAAGGAATTAGCAGAAAACCTTACCAAATGGACAAAAAAATATGCCGATGCCAAAATTTCGGTAACGGAACAACCCACCATAGCGGTGAATAAAAAAGGAGGATTACCGATTCAGTACATCATTCAAGCACCCAACTTTGAGAAACTTCGCGAAAAGATACCCGAGTTTATGGATGAAGTGGGTAAAGACCCCACCTTTGCCATTTCTGATGTGAATTTAAAATTCAACAAACCCGAAATCAATGTAAGTATCGACCGTGAAAAAGCGGAAAGCTTAGGCATATCCGTATTGGATATTGCCCAAACACTTCAATTATCGTTGAGTGGACAACGGTTTGGGTATTTCTTAAAGAACGGTAGACAATACCAAGTTATAGGTCAATTTGAAGAAAAAGATCGGTCACAACCCTTAGACATCACTTCTATGTATGTCAAAAACAATAAAGGTGAATTGATTCAAATGGACAATGTCGTTTCGATAGAAGAAAAAAGCAATCCGCCTCAATTGTACCACAACAACCGAAATATGTCAGCTACTGTAATGGCAGGATTAGCCCCTGGAAAAAGTATTGGAGATGGAATTGATGCCATGAATCGTATAAAAGAAAAAGTGCTTGATGACACTTTCACCACGGATTTAGGCGGTGAATCACGAGATTTTGTAGAGAGTGGTTCCAATACTTCGTTTGCTTTTGGCTTAGCCTTATTGCTTATTTTCTTAATACTGGCAGCCCAATTCGAAAGTTTTATTGACCCATTCATTATTATATTAACTGTACCTATGGCGGTAGCAGGTGCCCTATTTTCGCTGTGGTTGTTTGGACAAACCTGGAATATCTTCAGCCAAATTGGAACGGTAATGCTTATCGGACTGGTAACTAAAAACGGTATTCTTATAGTTGAATTCGCAAATCAATTGCGGGAACAAGGCAAATCGAAATACGATGCAATTCTAGAAGCTGCAGAAGCGAGACTCCGCCCTATTTTAATGACAAGTTTGGCCATTTCGTTGGGAGCCTTACCTATAGCACTTTCTATAGGTGCTGCTTCAACCAGTCGAATTGGTATGGGTGTTGTAATTGTGGGAGGTACTATATTCTCTTTGGTACTGACTTTATTTGTTATACCTGCCCTTTACTTCATGTGGTCCAAAAAACGAACACACCATCCTGAATTTGATCATTTAGAATCCTTAGAATCGTAATTGCCATGAAAACAAAATCACTTCTACTACTAGTACTACTGATGGGTTGGGCTTCTACTACTTTTGCTCAAGAAACCTTAACCTTAGATGAGGCCATCAAAATAGCTTTGGATAATAATTTTGCCATCAAATTGGCCAAAAATGAGTTAAAAATTAGCCAAACCAACAACAGTTTTGGCAATGCGGGTATGTTGCCTTCTATCAATGCAACACTAACCAATTCAAACAGCACCTTACACACCAAACAAACCCAATCAAATGGAACGGTTCAAACCGTAGACGGTGCTAAAAACAGTAGCTTAATCTATGGCATAGGATTAGACTGGACACTATTTGATGGCTTAAAAATGTTTGCTAAAAAAGAGCAATTACAATTACTTGAACAGCAAGGGGAAACCCAATTGAAGATGACCCTCCTCAACAAAATTAGCGATGTGTATATCACCTATTATGATTTGGTGCAACAACAACAACAAATTAAAGCCCAAGATACCGCATTGCAGATTTCCCAACAAAGAGTAACGACGGCTCAAAACCGATTTACTATTGGAAAAGCTTCAAAATTAGAAGTACTCAATGCACAAGTCGATTGGAATGCCGACCACTCGGTTCAATTAAAACAAAAGGAACAATTAGCTACTACCAAAACGCATTTGAACGAACTGTTAGCGCGCGATGTACAAATTGATTTTCAAGTTTCACAAGAGGTCACTATAGACAATACGCTTTCCTTAGAGGAATTGAAAAAGTTAGCCGCAGCCCAAAATCCAGATTTACAAAATCAAATCATCGCTAAAAACAGTGCCGAATTGCAACTCAAACAAGTCAAAGCTGGACGATATCCTACTGTAAAATTCAATTCGGGCTATAATTTTACGCATACTGAAGCCTCTTTGGGTTTTGTAACCCAATCACAAGGAAATGGAATAACCTATGGTGTTTCGGCAGCAGTACCTTTATTTAATGGGTTCAATCAAAATCGCAGTGAAAAAGTAGCCAAATATCAATTGGACAATGCCACTATAGCGATACAACAACAAGAATCGATAGTAATGAGCCAATTGACAACCGCTTTCCAAAGTTATCAAACCAATTTAGCATTGGTTAAAATCGAAGAGAGCAATACCGCTATTGCCAAGCAAAATTTGGATATTACTTTAGCCAAATACAAAATTGGCACCCTTACTTCCATAGATTTCAGAACGGCACAATTGAATTATATAGAAGCTTTAGTACGGTATAGCAATGCCCAATTCCAAACCAAATTATACGAAATAAGTTTAAAGACTTTAGCCGGTAATTTGAGTATGTAACATAAACCCTTTTTTACTCCAAAGGGCTCCATTTTTGGAGCGATATGGTTCTATTTTTCATAATATCAGTAATCTTTTTTTAATTCCCGTACGGCATTTGTAGAATTGCCGTACGGGAATCAGTCAATTTCTGTACGGGAATTGACTGATTCCCGTACAGAAATTTATATATTTGTTAGAATCAATTGATTTTAAGAACCTTAAACCCTACTTTTTATGTCAGTACGTTTTAAAATGGTGGCCAAACAAAACAATTTGGTTTCACCTCCAGTAGTTAAATATTATCCTTGCGCAGTAAGTAAAGGAGAAGTGACCTTAGACGATTTAGCCAAAATTATATCTGAACGCTGTACACTGAGCAAAGTAGATTGTTTTGGCGTAATGATGGCTATGAGTGAGGTTATCGGAGAAACGCTCTCCAAGGGTAGTATTGTAAAAATTGATAGCTTGGGAACCTTTGCCCTTACCTTGATGGGAACAGCTGCAGATACTCCTGAACCATTAGGCAAGACCAACATCAAAGGTGCCAAAATAGTTTACAAACCTTCAAAAGATTTAAAGAAAACCATCAAAGAGCTCGATTTCAAAAGAATGCGCTAAACTTTAGTTTACTAGTATAGGTACTATTTGAATACACAAAGGGCTTATAATCCTACTCCTATGGATTCCCCTGTAGACCACAACAAGGTGGCACATATTATTATTGTGTTTTCACAGTAGTGATGTATTTTTTACTATTTTAGTGGATTCAATTTAGCATTCATGTCTATCAAAGCATTACTGAACAAGCCTGCCTTAACCCACGAAAAGTCATTAAAGACCTTGGTGGAAAACCGCACTATTTTTTCGTTAGACCATTGCGAATTGAACATTTTTGAAACCTATCAAAAGTCGGATTTAGTTCCCTTAAAGTTTAATGACTTAGTGGTCACTAGCATGTTGCGGGGCAAAAAAATAATGCACCTTTTTGATGAACCCCAGTTTGAATACTTACCAGGAGAAACGGTTATTGTTCCTTCTAATGTTGAAATGAAGATTGACTTTCCCGAGGCTTCAAAAGACAATCCAACCCAGTGTATTGCCTTGGCAATAGACCACAAAATTATAACCGATACCTTAGATTTCCTCAATGAGAAATACCCCAAAGAAGGGAAAAGCAACCTTTGGAAATTGGATCATGAAAATTATTTCTTTTACAATAATGTAGAATTAGCGGGCACCATCAATAAGTTGATTAAAGAATGCATGGGAGATTCTATTACAAAAGATGCGATAGCCGATTTAACATTGCAAGAACTCATTATTCGCATTATTCAAACCCAAACCTTAAAAAAATACGACACTGAAAAGCAATTGGACTATCATAGTCCTATAAGTCCAGCTATTGAATACATCAAAACCAACATACGGGAAACTATCAATCTGAAAGATTTAAGTGAAAAAGCCTGCATGAGTACAACTTCTTTTTACCGCTATTTCAAACGAGAAATGGGTATGAGTCCCATAGAGTATATCTTGAATCAAAAGATAAAGTACGCCAAAAAACTGCTCAGCAATCCGAAAATCAATGTCAATGAAGTATCCTATGCCACCGGATTTGAAGACTGCAACTACTTCATTCGTTTGTTTAAAAAATACGAAGGTGTTACGCCTAAACAGTACCAATTAATGAACTTCACTTCTCACTAATCATACGAACTGAAGGTAACCGGCTCTAAGTGCTCTAGTTCTTCGGTAGTGAACAAGCGGTAGTTGATGATAAAGGTTTTTCCATAAGGCGTTTCCAAAGAAAAGCCCCCTGCTCCTATACCGTCCATGACATCCAAAGTAAAGTGTGCGTTTTTCCAATAGTCAAACAAATCTTTGTCAACCCAAAAATCAAAGCCATCCACTTGTCCGATGCACACATCTCCTGTACGGGTATAAAAACCTCCTTTTTCAAAACATTGTGGTTGCGTCCCCTCGCAGCAACCTCCTGCTTGATAAAACATTAAATCGCCAAATTTATCCTTTAGCATGGCAATTAATGCTAATGCTTCTGTAGTTACCGCTAGTCTTTTCATCCTTTGTAAATTTAAAAACAAACCGCAAACTAACTAATTGAGCCAATTTGCGGTATGTTACTAACCAAAAATTTTATATAATTCTAAAAGAATCCTAATTTGCTTTTGCTGTACGAAATCAGCATGTTTTTGGTTTGGCGGTAGTGCGCCAACATCATTTTGTGATTTTCTCTACCAATACCCGATTGTTTGTATCCTCCAAATGGAGCACCTGCTGGATACGCATGATAACTATTTACCCATACTCTTCCCGCGTGAATTGCGCGAGGTACTTGATACAATTCATGGGCATCCCTTGTCCATACACCAGCCCCTAAACCATACAAAGTATCATTGGCAATCGCAATAGCTTCTTCTGTAGTTTTGAAAGTAGTAACGGCTAATACCGGTCCAAATATCTCTTCTTGGAAAATTCTCATTTTATTGGTTCCTTTGAAAACTGTTGGTTTGATGTAGTAACCGGTATCCAAATCACCACCCAATTTATTTTCATCTCCACCAATTAATAACTCAGCTCCTTCTTCTTTACCTAAATTGATGTAGGACATAATTTTATCCTTTTGAACTTTTGACGCTTGTGCCCCCATCATTACCGTAGGATCTAATGGATTTCCTGTTTTAACAGCCGCTACACGTGCAATCACTTTTTCGATAAACTTGTCGTAGATAGACTCGTGTACCAACAAACGCGATGGACAAGTACATACTTCCCCTTGGTTCAAGCAATACAATACAGCACCCTCAACGGCTTTATCCAAGAACGCATCATCTTCATCCATTACCGATGGAAAGAATATATTAGGTGATTTACCTCCTAATTCTAAGGTAACCGGCACTATGTTTTCAGTAGCGTATTGCATTACTAATCTTCCTGTAGCTGTAGAACCAGTAAAGGCTGCTTTAGCTACTTTAGGATTTGTCACTAACGCTCTACCTAACTCAGCACCAAAACCATTCACCACATTCACTACTCCAGCTGGTAGAATATCGCCTATCAACTCCATCAAAATCATAATAGATATTGGCGTGTTTTCTGCTGGTTTTAAAACAACACAGTTTCCTGCTGCTAGTGCAGGCGCTAATTTCCAAACTGCCATTAATATGGGGAAGTTCCATGGAATGATTTGGGCGATAACACCTAGTGGTTCATGCACAATAAGAGATACTGTAGTTTCATCTAACTCGCTCACAGAGCCTTCCTCAGCACGGATAACACCCGCAAAGTATCTAAAATGATCAATTGCTAATGGCAAATCGGCTGCTAAAGTCTCCCGTACTGCTTTTCCGTTATCTACGGTTTCTGCAGCAGCTAAATAGGCCAAATTATCTTCCATAACTTGGGCAATTTTGATTAACAAATTACTTCTATCTGTTGTAGAAACTTTACTCCATTTTTGGAATGCAATATGGGCCGCATTCACAGCCAACTCAATATCTTCTTTAGTAGAATGAGCTGCCTTTGTAAAAACTTTCCCGTCAACTGGAGATACTACATCAAAGTAGTTTCCTGAAGTTGGAGCCACAAATTTCCCACCAATGTAATTATCATACTTATCTTTAAAATTGGGTCTTTGAATTAAATCACTCATAATTATTATTTTTAGTTTTAACGAAAGTAATTTCAATACCTCATTTAGAATAGCACAATTCGAGCATTTTATAGCACAATTTTAATGATATGAAAATAAAGCAAGCTTTTAATTACAATAACCCGAAAAATACCCTTAATAATTCGGTAATTTCACAATACGCTAAAGGCAAGATTAGACCCCTATTCCTTTGAAAATATATTTTAAACTAAAAACTACAATCCTTATATTTGCACCCTTAAATAAGACTACATGAGAATTTCATACAATTGGTTAAAACAATTCATTAAAATAGATTTAAAATCCGAAGAAACTTCAGCTATATTGACTGATTTAGGTTTGGAAGTAGAAGCTGTAGAGAAATACCAATCGGTGCCTGGAGGATTAGAAGGCGTGGTTGTAGGTCATGTATTAAGTTGCGAAAAACATCCCGACGCAGACCGATTGAAAGTAACCCAAGTAGATTTAGGCACGGGAACACCCGTTCAAATTGTTTGTGGTGCTGCTAATGTAGCTGCCGGACAAAAAGTACCTGTGGCTACTATTGGAACCAAATTATTTGACAAAGAAGGTGTAGAATTTGAAATTAAAAAAGGTAAAATTCGCGGTCAAGAAAGTCATGGTATGATTTGTGCCGAAGACGAATTAGGGTTAGGCACTGGTCATGAGGGTATTATGATATTGGACGAGAAACTGAAACCCGGTACACCTTGTGCGAAAGTATTCCATATCGAGAATGACGAAATATTTGAAATTGGTTTAACACCCAATCGTGCCGACGCCATGTCGCATATGGGGGTAGCGCGTGATTTACGTGCTAGTTTGTTACAAAAAAATAGCAACATCGAATTGATTACCCCTTCGGTTAGTACATTTCGTATTGACAAAAGAACTTTGAAAATAGATGTAGATGTAAAAGATAGTAAGTTGGCTCCACGATACTGTGGGGTAACCCTTTCTGGAATTACGATTAAGCCTTCACCTGAATGGTTGCAAAACCGCTTGAAAGCAATTGGTTTGACACCTAAAAATAATATTGTTGACGTTACCAATTATATCTTACATGATTTAGGGCAACCTCTACATGCATTTGACGCCTCTAAAATCAACGGAAAAATCATTGTAAAAACAGTAGCTTCAGGCACTAAATTTACGACCCTAGACGATGTAGAGCGCACACTTCACGAAGAAGACTTAATGATTTGTGATGAAAAAGGACCGTTGTGTTTGGCAGGAGTATTTGGGGGTAAAAATTCGGGGGTAACTGAGACTACAAACACTATCTTTTTAGAAAGCGCTTACTTCAACCCTGTTTCTATTCGTAAATCAGCCAAAAGACATGGTTTAAACACCGATGCTTCCTTCCGTTTTGAACGAGGTATTGATCCAAACATCACTGAATTTGCGTTAAAAAGAGCGGCATTGTTAATCAAAGAAGTTGCCGGTGGAGAAATCACTTCTGATATCATTGACATCTACCCTAAAGCTATTGAAGATTTCCGTGTGTTTTTGAACTTTGATAAAACCACCAAATTAATTGGACAAGAATTATCAAAGGAAACCATAAAGAAAATTTTAGCATCTCTAGACATCAAAGTGACTACTGTTTCCGATGCTGGATTGGGATTAATCATTCCTTCTTACCGTGTAGATGTACAACGTGAAGTAGACGTTATTGAAGAAATACTTCGCGTATATGGCTACAACAACATCAACTTTACTAAGAAATTGAACGCTACTGTTTCCAATTCGGCACGAACAGAAGATTATAAAATTCAAAATATAGTGGCTTCCCAATTGAATGCCAATGGATTTCATGAAATGATGGCTAACTCATTAACAACTCCTGATTATGTAGCCTTATCAGGCATGTTAAAGGAAGAATACAATGTTATCATGTTAAATCCATTGAGTAATGACTTATCGGCTATGCGCCAGTCCTTATTGTTCTCTGGATTAGAAGCAGTATCCTATAACATCAACAGAAGAAATGGAGATTTGAAATTATTCGAATTCGGAAAAACATACCATAAATTACCTTCAGGCTATGATGAACCCAAGCACTTAACACTATTTATGTCAGGGAATCAAAATGAAGAAAGCTGGACTGTTGCTCAAAAGCCTAGTGATTTCTTTTTGTTCAAAGGATATATAAACAGTATCTTAGAGCGATTAGGTATTTGTAAAATTCAAAACAAACCATTAGCTTCGGATGTATTTTCAGAAGGCATGGCTATTGCGTGTGGTCAAGATACCTTAGTAGAATTTGGCACAGTAAAAAAATCCATCTTAAAACACTTCGATATCAAACAAGAAGTATTCTATGCCGATTTCAACTGGAATCTTATTTTGAAACTAATTGGCACCAAAATTAAATTTACGGACATTCCTAAATACCCTGAAGTACGCCGTGATTTAGCGTTGTTAGTTGACGAATCTGTTGCCTTTGAGTCAATTTATGCCATTGCGCGTCAAACAGAGAAATCCTTATTGAAAGAGGTGAATTTATTTGACGTATACCAAGGTAAAAACCTTCCAGAAGGCAAGAAGTCATATGCCGTGAGTTTCACCTTGCAAGACACTACTAAAACCTTAACAGAGGAGCAGATTGACAAAATCATGAGCAAATTGCAAAAGAACATGGAAAGCGAACTGGGTGCCAGTTTGAGATAACAAAATAAATACACATCTAAGCCTCTTGAATTATCAAGAGGCTTTTTTTATATATTTACTCCAGTCCTTCAATTTAATTAAGCACAAACTATGAAGAAAACACTCCTTACCTGTATCGCATTCCTTTTTTTACAAAGTGTGTACTCTCAAAAATTGAGTTATGGAGCGCTAATGGGATTTAATGCCTATGATATTGAAATAGACGGCCCCTTAAATGCCGGAGCCGGTTATAGTGGGCTGAACATTGGAGGCTATGTGGAATACCAAATCAATAACCGCATTGGAATTAAAAGCAATTTGATCTATACGAGTGTTAAAGAAGACAACTATTATGTCATTGACCATGGTGTTTCATATGGCAATCTAATTGACAAAGCAGAAATGAATACACTACAAATTCATGCTTTACTAAAATATGATGTGCGCCACTCGTATACTAAAGGCTTTTACTTTATTGGTGGGTTACGCATAACCAACGTATTAAATGCCTCTGGAGATGGTGCTACACTTTCAGGGTTTTACAAGAGCTCGAACTTTGGCGCTATGCTGGGGTTTGGCGTAAATTTCGCCAAACATTTTGGCATCGAATTACTCCCAGAATGCAATCTAACTAACACCTTAGACTCGAGTAGCAATACGGCTAAAAATTATGGAGGTTACTTAAACTTCACCATTAATATAGAATCCTTACTTAAAAAATAAAATATAAAAAAAAAGCCCCGAAGTATCGGGGCTTTTTAGTACTAGAAAAGTAATGAATTACTCTTTTATAAACTTTAATGTTTGAACCAATTTGTCGGCATATATTTTAACAATATAGGCACCAGAAGCTAAAGTATTAACATCAATACTTCCTTCTTGAGAATTGATTGTTTTAACCAGTACCTCTTGACCTAATAAACTATGGATACTCACCTTAGTAATAGTAGAATCAAATGTAATATTTAAAACATCTTTCACAGGATTAGGATACATTATAACCTTAGAATATGTATAAGTATTAGTGCCCAAAACAGTTTCTATATAAATGACATTTTTAAAAACTGGCCCCCAAACACCAATATTATCTTTCACACGGACATTAAAGGTATGCAACCCAATAGGATTTACTATAGGAATACCATTTTGAAATACTTTTTCAAATGCACTAGAAAAGTTACCATCAGTCGCTAATAGTGGCGTTGCACTACCTTCTCCTGGATCGGCATCCCAAAAGTACTCAGCTTGTGAAAGACTTACTGGAATAGGATTAATTGTTTCTCCCACAGTAATAACATTAGTGAAAACTGGGCCCCAAACTCCTTGGTTATCTTTTACACGGATTGAAAATTTATGCACTCCAATACTTGGCGCATTAAGTCCTGTTACTCCTACTTTTTCAAAGGCACTAGTAAAGTTACCATCAGTAGCTAAAAGTGGCGTTGCACTACCTTCTCCTGGATCGGCATCCCAAAAATATTCAGCTTGTGAAAGACTTAGAGGAATTGGTGTAGTTGTACTTCCTACATTTACAATATTTGTAAATGCTGGACTCCAAGCACCTTGATTGTCTTTTACACGGATAGAAAACTTATGCATACCTACACTTGGAGCATTAAGACCGGTTACAGCTACGCTTTCAAAAGCACTTGTGAAATTTCCATCAGTAGCTAAAAGTGGCGTTGCACTTCCTTCTCCTGGATCGGTATCCCAAAAATATTCAGCTTGAGTAAGGCTAACTGGCGTGGGAGTAGTAGTAGATTCTACTTTAATCACGTTGGTTACTATAGGACTCCAAGCTCCTGTATTGTCCTTTACACGGACACAGAACTTATGAAGACCTACACTTGGTGCTCCTAATCCAGAGATGGCTATTTTTTCAAATGCACTAGTAAAACTACCATCACTTGCTGTGATTGCAGTTCCATTGCCTTCGCCTGGATCGGTATCCCAAAAATATTCGGCCTGACTTAACGACACAACTTGTGCTGAACACAAGCTAATCGTAAAAACAGCCAATAGACTATAAATATATTTTTTCATATTATGTTTATAGTGAATCATTATTTAGTATATCCTGAACCCGTAGCGTTCATTTCGGTAGTACCTGTATAAATTCTTCTAGGCGTATTCAAATAGTTTACTTGTGGTTTGTTTCCAACAGAAGTTGGCCAGTAGTTAGCCCAACTGTCTGAACCACCAAAATTACCTATATCATTACGAGTTAAGTCAATATCAGCATACTCATCATCAATAGCTCCTCCATTTACAACACCTGTTCCAGTTACCGTATAGGTAGAACTATTAATAGACAAAGAAACATTACCTATATTACCTGAAGCGGCAATAGTACCAACAGTAGTAAAAGTTGAAGCGGAAATATTATTAAACGCATAAACCGTTGCTGTAGCTGTATTATTATTGAAAACTTCTGCATAACTAGAAATCGTAGTTGATGTAGCTAATTCATTATTTAAAACCATAAATGTAGCAGCTGTTCCTGATGCTACATCTATATAAAGAGCACTATACGTTCCATAATTAATTACGTTGTTGCGTATTTCATTAGAACTTCCATTTTTAGCTAAATTGATAGATATGTTTCCGCTTGGCAAAAAGTTGTTTAACAATCTAAACGTATAGTTCTTTTGATTCACAATAATTCCTCCACCACCAGTTGTGATATTATTAGCAATAATTTCAATATCGTCTGTTGCTGGATTTGATTCTAAAGCAGTACCATTAACTGCAAATTGCACACAAGTGTTAGCCGTACAACGTCCATGAGATAATGCAATTGTACCTCCAATTGTACAACCAGACATATTCAATGAGGTATTAGCCTTGTCAGCTGTAACACTAGTAAACAATGAATTGTATACATTTAATATTGTTCTTCCTGCTGATGTAGCTGAAGATACATTTAGAGCAAAATTAGAACTTATATTATGCAATGTAACTACTCTTCCCGCAAGTGGTGAAATAGTTATTGTACCTTGTAATACATATCTTGAAAAATTGATTTCACTTACTAATGTTACTGATTTATCAATCGTTAAGTTTTCAATATATGGAAGACTTGATGCCTTTGGTCTGATGATAATACGGTCTCCATCATTAGCTGCTGTTATAGCCGCACTTATTGAAGAATAAGAGCCACCAGCACCTAAATCTCTAACATATAAATCTGCTGCAGAAGCCATTGAGGTAAACAAACCTGCAATAGCCATTAATAGTAATTGTTTTTTCATTTTTTGTTTAGTTTTTAGATTGTCCTACTCGTAAAGCTTTTCGGTTACCGCTCGTTTATTGGTTTCTGAATTCCATTATTTTAAATCAAGGCCAAAAAAACAAATTAATTTCTTGATTTCCAATATTATTTTCTTTGATTTCCAACTCTTTAATAACACAAAAAAACCTCTCATTACTGAAAGGTTTTCGTTGTATTATTCAAAACAATACAATTATATTTTAAAACGCTTTCTATCGTTTTCAGTCAAATATATTTTTCTCAAACGAATAGACTTAGGTGTAACCTCTACATATTCGTCTTTTTGTATATACTCTAACGCTTCTTCCAAAGAGAAAATAATTGGAGGTATGATTCTAGCTTTTTCATCATTTCCTGAAGATCGAACGTTCGACTGTTTTTTAGCCTTTGTTACATTAATACACATATCATCGCTACGTGAATTTTCTCCAATAACTTGACCTTCATAAATCTCATCATTAGGATTCACAAAGAATTTACCACGATCTTGTAATTTATCAATAGAATAAGGAATCGCTTTTCCATTTTCCATAGAAATTAACGAACCATTATTACGTCCTGGGATATCTCCTTTATAAGGCTCATATCCTATGAATCGATGTGCCATAATAGCCTCACCAGCAGTAGCTGTAAGCAATTGGTTTCTCAATCCAATAATACCACGTGATGGAATATTGAATTTAACTACCATTCGCTCGCCTTTGGCTTCCATAGAAAGCATTTCTCCTTTACGGATAGATACAAATTCTACAGCTCTACCTGAAAGTGATTCTGGTAAGTCAATTGTTAATTCTTCAATTGGTTCACATTTAGCTCCATCAATTTCTTTGATGATAACTTGAGGTTGTCCAATTTGCAATTCGTATCCTTCTCTTCTCATCGTTTCAATCAACACGGATAAGTGAAGAACTCCACGACCAAAAACCATAAACTTATCTGCAGAATCCGTATCACCTACCTTCAAGGCTAAGTTTTTCTCTAATTCTTTAGCTAATCTATCTTTAATATGACGAGATGTTACATATTTCCCCTCTTTACCAAAAAATGGAGAATCATTAATTGTAAACAACATACTCATCGTAGGCTCGTCAATTGCAATTGTTTGTAACGCTTCTGGATTTTCAAAATCTGCGATAGTATCACCAATTTCAAATCCTTCAACACCTACAATAGCACAAATATCTCCAGCTATAACTTCTTGCACTTTTTTACGTCCTAAACCTTCAAAAGTGTGTAATTCTTTAATTCTAGATTTCATTACTTTACCATCTCTTTTTACCAAAGAAATCGGCATTCCTTCATTCAAAACCCCTCTTTCTAATCTACCAATCGCGATACGACCTGTAAAAGAAGAAAAGTCTAATGAAGTAATTAACATTTGTGGTGTTCCTTCCGAAACTTTTGGAGCCGGTACATTAGCCACAACCATATCTAACAAAGCTTCGATATTAGTAGTTATGTTTTCCCAATGATCAGACATCCAATTGTTTTTAGCTGAACCATAAACAGTTGGGAAATCCAATTGCCATTCTTCTGCACCCAATTCAAACATCAAGTCAAACACTTTTTCGTGAACTTCTTCAGGAGTACAGTTTTCTTTATCAACTTTATTGATAACTACACAAGGTTTCAATCCCAAATCAATAGCCTTTTGCAATACAAAACGGGTTTGTGGCATAGGCCCTTCAAAAGCATCTACCAAAAGACAAACTCCATCAGCCATATTCAATACACGCTCTACCTCACCACCGAAATCGGCGTGACCTGGAGTATCAATAATATTAATCTTAGTTCCTTTATATACAACTGAAACGTTTTTAGAAGTAATTGTAATTCCTCTTTCGCGTTCTAAATCATTGTTATCAAGAATTAAATCACCGGTATTCTCGTTTTCACGAAATAATTGGCAGTGATACATAATTTTGTCAACCAATGTCGTCTTACCGTGGTCAACGTGAGCAATAATTGCAATGTTTCTAATAGATTCCATGTGTGCTTTTTTGTGGGTGCAAAGGTACACTTTATTTTTAGATAAAAAACCATTACTTTAAATGTTTACATTTTAATAAATTAGTAGTAATAGTTCATAAAAATATTAATAAGTTTTAAACCAAATTTTAATACTAATTTGAAATTATATATATTTGATGTAATGAAAAATAATTCCAACAAAATAACATTCACATACGTCCTCATTTTATTAATTGTGGCCGTTATTAGTCATAAAATTGTTTCCAATTATTCTTCTGTATCCAACACTGAAACCCTATTAAAGTACAGCTACCTAAAAGACTTAATTTTAATCTTATTCTCAAGTTTTGTTTTTAAATACATTTTATATCGAAACGACAAAAAAAACAAATCAATTTTTGAGAAATTAAAAGAAACCAATATTGAAATCATTGAATCGAAAGAACGATATGATATCGTTGCTAAAGCAACTAGTGATACGATTTGGGATTGGAAAATAGAAACGGATAGCTTTATATGGAATAAAGGAATACAAGAAGTATTCGGCTATAAAAACGAAGACGTAGGCAAAACATCGAATTGGTGGTTTGAACGAATTCACCCCGAAGACAGTTTGAAAATGTCTGTCAAACTCTACTCCTTTTTAGAACAAAAAACAGAAAAATGGCAGGATGAATACCGTTTTCAATGTGCGGACGGAAGTTATAAATACGTTTTTGATAGAGGATTTTTAGTAAAAGACAAAGAAGGCAAACCCATCAGAATGATTGGAGCCATTCAAGATGTTACTAAAGAAAAAGAAGAAGAACAAAGACTTCGATTATTAGAAACGGTAATTACTCAAACGAAAGATGCTGTCATGATTACTGACATCGACACTTCTGAACATGTAATCCCAAACATCATCTTCGTGAATTCAGCATTTACCGACATGACTGGGTATTGTGCCGAAGAAGTAGTAGGCAAATCACCTACTATGTTTTTTGGAGCCAAATCAGACATCCTAGAATTTGACAAACTTAAAACTGCAATCCAAGAATACCGAGAATGCTTTGTAGAAACTATTAGCTACAAAAAAGACAATACTGAGTTTTGGGCCAACTTCTCCATGATACCCGTAACCAATAAGGATGGAGAACACTCTCACTGGATTTCTATCCAAAGAGATGTCACTGAAGAAAAGGAAAAAGAAAAAGAAAGAGAACAACTAATTAGAGAACTTACACAAAACAATAAAGATTTAAAACAATTCTCTTACATAACCTCACACAATCTTAGAGCTCCTTTATCTAATCTTACAGGTTTATTAAATTTAGTTGATGATATAGAAATACAAGATCCTGAATTAAAAGAAATCATCACAGGGTTTACCAAATCAACCCATTTATTAAATGAAACGATTAATGACTTGGTAAAAGTTGTTATCATCAAAGACAATCCATCTATAGATAAAGAAAAAGTCTTAATCAAAGAAATTTTCGAAAATGTATTCAATCAATTAAGCTATCTCATTAGTTTGCATAAGCCTATCCTAAAAATTGATTTAGAAGAAATCACAATTTTAAACATAAATAAATCGTATTTAGAAAGTATTTTTCTAAATTTACTAACGAACTCTATTAAATACCGTTCTGATAGCAGACAACTTAAAGTCAATATATTCTCTAAAGTTGAAAACAATCAATTGATTTTATTATTTAAAGACAATGGTATTGGAATAGATTTAGAACGCAATAAAGATAAAATCTTTGGTTTATACCAAAGATTCCACAATCATCCCGACAGCAAAGGACTTGGACTTTACCTGGTTAAATCACAAGTAGAAGCCATGGGTGGAACAATTGCTGTTGAAAGTGAAATTGACAGAGGAACAACGTTTACAATAACTTTTAAACACAATTAAATGTTTGATAAAATATACTGTGTAGACGATGATGCCATCACACTGATGCTTTGTAAAAAAGTCATCGAAAGAGTGGAATTCGCTCGCGAAATAAGCACTGCTCAAAACGGTGAAGAAGCTATTGAATACTTTAAAGAATTGGCCAATAACAAAGACCAAGAGGATTTCTCATATCCAAAATTAACCTTCTTAGACCTCAACATGCCCATCATGAACGGTTGGGAATTTTTAGACATTTATACAAGCAGAGGGTATCAAAACATCTTTCCTGACGCAAAATTCATTGTACTCTCTTCAACTATCGACCCACAAGACGTTAGCAAAGCTAAAAATTACGCAGTGGTCTTAGACTTCTTATCTAAGCCTATTACTAAAGATATGTTAGAGGATCTTAAAACTAGAATTTAAAAACAAACTATAATACACAAAAAAAAAGCACTCCGTATGGAGTGCTTTTTTTTATATCATATAGCTATACTATTATAACTTAGAAACGTGCTTCGTTAATTTAGATTTCAAGTTAGCTGCTTTATTATCATGAATAATATTTTTCTTAGCTAATTTATCAATCATAGAAATTACAGCAGATAATTTTGCAGAAGCTTCTGATTTATCTGTAGCTAATCTTAATGCTTTAATAGCATTACGAGTAGTTTTGTGTTGGTATCTGTTCAACACTCTTTTTTTCTCGTTACTTCTGATTCTTTTTAAAGCTGACTTGTGATTTGCCATTTTTTCTTTTCTTTTATTTAAATTGTAGCCCGTAGGGGAATCGAACCCCTCTTACCAGGATGAAAACCTGGCGTCCTAACCGATAGACGAACGGGCCATCTTTCTCAATGCGGATGCAAAAATACAACTATTTTTTATTTTCGCAAGAGTCAGGATAATTTTTTTTTTATTTTTTTTTAGTATGCTTTCGCAAACAACACTCTACCAGCGGATTTAGCTCCAGAAAAAATACATATTCCTTCCTCTTCTTTTCGATCTAATGGTATACAACGTATAGTTGCTTTAGTTAATTCCTTAATCTTTTCCTCTGTTTCTGCTGTTCCATCCCAATGAGCCGATACAAATCCTGTTTTATTTTCCAAAACATCTTTAAACGCTTCAAAAGAATCTACTTCAGTAATGTGTGTATCTCTGTATTCAAGAGCTCTATTAAATAAATCTTCTTGAATTTGTTGCAGTAAATTGTATATAACTTCCACTACACCCTCTTTTTCCATTACTTCTTTCGTTAAGGTATCGCGTCGGGCCACTTCAAAGGTACCATTTTCTAAATCTTTAGGTCCGATTGCAATTCGTACAGGAACACCTTTTAATTCCCATTCTGCAAATTTAAATCCAGGCTTCTGTGTCGTTCTATTGTCAAACTTAACCGAAACCCCAATCTTTTTGAACTGAGCAACCAAATCATCAGCTTCAACCGAAATCGCATTATATTCCTCTTCTGTCTTGAAGATAGGCACAATAACCACTTGAATAGGCGCAAGATTTGGAGGTAATACCAATCCATTATCATCCGAATGTGTCATAACTAAGGCTCCCATCAATCGAGTAGAAACTCCCCATGAAGTACCCCAAACATATTCTTGCTTCCCTTCTTGGGTCGCAAATTTTACATCAAAAGCTTTGGCAAAATTTTGGCCCAGAAAGTGAGAAGTCCCAGCTTGTAATGCCTTTCCATCTTGCATTAATGCTTCTATACAATAGGTTTCATCGGCTCCTGCAAATCGTTCAGTTTCCGTTTTCAATCCTTTGATAACTGGAATAGCCATGAAATTTTGAGCAAAATCAGCATATACTTGCATCATTTTTTCTGATTCCACAATAGCCTCTGCTTTAGTAGCATGAGCTGTATGCCCTTCTTGCCACAAAAACTCTGCTGTTCTAAGAAATAAGCGTGTTCTCATTTCCCAACGCACCACATTAGCCCATTGATTGATTAACAAAGGTAAATCCCTATAAGACTGAACCCAATTTTTATAAGTACTCCAAATAATAGCTTCACTAGTAGGTCTAACGATAAGTTCTTCTTCCAATTTGGCATTAGGATCTACCATTAACTTTCCTGGTTTTGATTCGTCATTTTTTAATCGGTAATGGGTAACAATTGCACATTCCTTAGCAAATCCTTCCGCATTTTTTTCTTCCGCCTCAAACATACTTTTGGGAACAAAAAGAGGAAAATAAGCATTACTGTGTCCTGTTTCTTTGAACATTCTGTCCAATTCTGCTTGCATTTTTTCCCAAATAGCATAGCCGTAGGGTTTGATAACCATACATCCTCTAACCCCTGAATTTTCGGCTAAATCAGCCTTGACTACAAGCTCGTTATACCATTTGGAATAGTCTTCTGCTCTCTTTGTTAAGTTCTTACTCATAATGAATAGTTTGGCATAAAAATTGTTTAACTTTTTTTAACTAAATAGTTAGGCAAAACTAACTATTTTTGTATTGTGCAACAATAAAAATGCTATAGATATGAAAACTTATTCTTTTTCCGGCTCAAGAATATCCATATATACCCTATTTGGATTAATATCATTATTGATAACATCCTGTGGTTCTTATAAAAATAGCTCTTATTACGATTCTGATGGTGTTTACAACACTGAACCTAATAAAACGGTATCTAATGAAAACAACAGCAAGTACCAAGACTACTTTAGCAATTTAAAAAACAATCCAGAGATTATTACGGACACCAATACCTATAGTTCCACAAGTAATGATTCTATACAAAATACAACAAACAATTCTAATACTGCCGCTGCTGGTTGGGGGAATAATCCTCAGTCGGTAACTGTAAATGTGTATGACAATAATTGGGGATATGGATATTGGAACAATTACTGGTATGGTAATTATTGGGGATGGAATAACTATTATGGTCCATCATGGGGACTTAGTTGGAATTTTGGATATTACCCATCTTGGAGTTTAGGATGGAACAGTTGGTATGGCATGGGTTATTATGGTGGATACTACGGCTACAATTACAACAATTGGTATGGCTACTGTTATCCAACACATTATTACAACGGAGGCAGAAGAGGTGGCACTCCCACTGGATACGCTGGCAATTCTGGATATTCAGCTTCTTATGGAAACCGAAATGGATATGGCAGAAATACTATTAGCGCTAATTCCAGAGGTATGAACTCTAACTTTTCAGCACCTAGAAATTCAAATTATAACAATTCCCCAAGAAACTCAAATTTCAATGGTTCGCCAAGAAACAACTCATTAACTACACCAACACGTTCATATTCGAATCAAAATACTGTATCACCTGTTCGAAACTACACCAACCAAAGTACTACTTCACCTGTAAGAACGTATTCCAACACCAATACATCAACCCCTGTTCGATCTTATACTCCTAGTACACCAAGTACTAACTCAAGTGGAGGTGGCAGATCCTATGGCGGTGGTGGCTACAGTGGAGGTGGTAGCAGTGGTGGAGGAAGATCATCTGGCGGAGGAAGAAGATAGTTATAAAAAACAAAATTAATACTATGAAAAAGAACCTGTTACTACTTTTTATCGGACTTATACTTACCCCATTACAAGCACAAGAAACCACCATAGAAGACGCTTTGCGACTTTCGGTTGATCACCTTACAGGCACAGCTCGCTTTAGAGCCATGGGAGGTGCGTTTGGAGCGCTTGGTGGCGATTTGTCTGCCATGAATCAAAATCCTGCGGGTTCGCTTTTCTTTAATAATAATTATGCCACTATTACAGGGACTATATACAACACCCATAATAGTTCAAATTATTGGGGAACGCATACCAAAGCTAATGATGCAAGTTTAGATATAAATCAAGCAGGTGCTGTATTTGTTTTCACAGACAATAGCGGGGCTACTAATTGGAAAAAATTAGCAGTAGCACTTAATTATGAAAATACCAATAATTTTAATAACAGCATGAATTCTGCAGGGATAAACCCATACAATTCAATAGGTAATTACTTCATGAATCAAGCTACCAATAATGGAGGAATACCTCAAGAATTGCTTGAAACATTACCCAACGAAACTTTTTTTGATTTATATGATTACTTAGGATTATTACCCAATAGTGACTATCCAAACATCAATGGATTTCAAGCCCAAGAAGCATTATTAGGATATACAGCTCAAATATTTCATGCAACTTCACCAAATACTTATGCTAGTAATATACCAACAGGAACTAGTTTTTTCCAAAACAATTACTTTACCTCTACTGGATATAATGGTAAGGTAACAGGAAATTTTGCAGCACAGTACAATGATGTACTCTACCTTGGGTTAAATATCAATGCTCATTTCACAGACTATATTCGAACTACTTCAGTATACGAAGAGAATACAAGTCCAGCAAGTTCGACCACAAAAATCCACAGTATTTTATTTGATAATGAACTCCATACTTTTGGATCTGGTTTCTCATTCAATATTGGTGCAATTGTTAAAGTAATTCCCGAATTACGTTTGGGATTAGCCTTTGAATCTCCTACTTGGTACAATTTGACCGACGAATTAACACAATACCTTGAAGCAGCTTCTTTAAACAACACTGGATTACATTATAATGTTGCAAATCCCGAAATAACTAACGTTTATGCTCCTTATAGCATTCAAACTCCTTCAAAATGGACCGGAAGTTTAGCCTATATTTATGGAAAAAAAGGCCTAATAAGCATAGATGTATCATCTAAAGATTATAGCATGACTCGCTTCAAACCTAAAAACGTAGACCCTTATAATTATTTAAATAACTATATGAATACTTATTTAGATCGTGCATTAGAGCTACGAATTGGTGGTGAATATAAAATAAAACAAATTAGCCTAAGAGGAGGGTATCATTTTGACCAAAGCCCATACAAAGTAGATCAAGTATTTGGTGACCTAACAGGCTATTCTGCAGGTGTTGGATACAATTTCGGAGATTGGAAATTAGACCTTGCCTATTCTAACGAACACCGAAATATAAATCAAACGTTTCTTTCCTCTGGAATGACGGATGCCGCTAGAATCAGCAGACATAATAACAACATTACCTTGAGTTACTCCATGAATTTTTAAACCAAGGCAACAAAACTTCAAAACCACTTCAAAAGAAGTGGTTTTTTTATGCTGTAGCAAGAAGAGTCTTAAGCATTCGCTTTTTATAAAATAAATACCGTAATTTTGCACTCCAATTTTCTATCTATGAGAACAAAGTCAATAAAAAAAAACAAAATAAATGTAATCACTTTAGGGTGTTCTAAAAACACCTACGACAGCGAGGTGTTAATGGGCCAATTAAAAGCCAGCGGCAAAGATGTGGTCCATGAACAAGAAGGAAATATAGTCGTGATTAATACTTGTGGTTTTATTGACAATGCCAAAGCTGAATCGGTAAATACCATTTTAGAATATGCCGATAAAAAAGAAAGAGGATTAGTTGATAAGGTTTTTGTAACAGGATGCTTATCTGAACGATACAGACCCGACTTAGAAAAGGAAATTCCAAATGTAGACCAATTCTTTGGCACAACCGAATTGCCTTTATTATTAAAAGCATTAGGAGCCGATTATAAACATGAATTATTAGGGGAACGGCTTACCACTACCCCAAAAAACTATGCCTACTTAAAAATTGCAGAAGGCTGTGATCGTCCTTGTAGTTTTTGTGCTATTCCAATCATGAGAGGTAAACATGTCTCTCAATCTATTGAAAAACTAGTTAAAGAAGCTGAAGGCTTGGCTAGAAATGGAGTAAAAGAATTAATCCTTATCGCTCAAGACTTAACCTATTACGGATTAGACTTATACAAAAAAAGAAATTTAGCCGAATTATTAGAACAATTAGTTCAAGTAGAAGGGATTGAATGGATTAGATTGCATTATGCTTTCCCAACTGGCTTCCCTATGGATGTACTTGAATTAATGAAACGTGAACCTAAAATTTGCAATTACATTGACATTCCATTACAGCATATTTCAGATTCTATTTTAAAATCAATGAAACGGGGTACAACTAAAGAAAAAACCACTAATCTTTTAAAAGAATTCCGTGCCAAAGTTCCAGGCATGACCATTCGTACAACATTAATTGTAGGCTATCCAGGGGAAACTCAAGAAGATTTCGAAACCTTAAGAGATTGGGTGCAAGAAATGAAATTTGAACGTTTAGGTTGCTTTACCTATTCTCATGAAGAAAACACTCCTGCCTTCGTTTTAGAAGACAATGTGCCAGAAGAAATAAAACAAGCCAGAGCTGCTGAAATAATGGATTTACAATCTCAAATTTCTTGGGATCTGAATCAGGAAAAAATAGGCCACACATTCAAATGTATAATAGACCGTAAAGAAGGGCAATATTTTATTGGACGAACAGAATTCGACAGCCCTGATGTCGATAATGAAGTTTTAATAGATGCTAGTCAATATTATCTCAAAACAGGAGAATTCGCTACTATCAAAATCATTGATGCAACTGAATTTGATTTATACGGAGAACCCGTTTAATAACTAAAACTAATTCCTCCCACTAGAAAATTTCTCCCGAAAGTTTCGGTGTTTTTCTGGGCTCCATTATGAATATAATTGAGTGATAGAGGCATTGTAATTCCAGCACCTAAATCGATTTCTTTAGACACTTTTACACCCATATTCACAAAAGATATTTTATCATAATCACCAGAAGTATAGTATTGTGCTTTATTATTTAATACCGCACCAATTACTGGAGATAATTCTATATTTTTTAATATTAAATTAGGGGAAGTTTCAAAAAAAGTAAAAGAATACCCTAATTCTAAATAGGTCGTGAAATTTTGTTTGGGATGCTCGTCATTTGAATCATATCGATAATCATTTCCTGCTACCAAGGTGCTTATTGTGGCATAAAAGGGATACTTATACCCTTCTGAAAAATCAAAACAAATCATAGCATCAACGGTTTTTACTCCATCAGATCCATAATTAAAAAAACGATTATCAATACCTGATATTTTCTGCACAGTTGGCCAATAATAATCCCAAACTTGAACTTGCATAAAATCATTTATTTGGTATTTAACATACAAATCCAACTCTTGATACCCTTTATATGAGGTTTCCCCATCTGGATAAAAATAATCAAACTTCCCATTACTAGTACCCCACAAACCAACTGTCAGTTTCGGAGTTATTGCATACTCTAGTGTAGGCTGTACAACCGCATAATCACCACCCCAACATTGCCCTCGCCACAAATAACGGTTGAATACATCAACAGTAGCAGACCATTTTTTTTCAGTTTCACTGGTTATTGAATCTGTTGGTGTTGTAGTAGATTGAGAAAAAATTACACCGGTATAAAACAATGTAAGCAAACTAATAATTGATGATTTATACCTCATGGTTATCTGCTTTATTTAAATATTGACCAATCAATTCAAACAATCGCTCTCTATTTAAGGGTTTGGTAATATAATCTGTAAATCCAGCCTCTTCAATTTTAATTTTATCTTCCGAAGAAGAATATGCTGTTTGAGCAATTATGGGCAAATGAGGTCGTATAGGCAAGATTTGCTCTAAGGCTTCATATCCATTCATTAAAGGCATTTTAATATCCATCAACACCAAATCAACATTTGGGTTGTTAATACAAATATCTACAGCCTCTAATCCATTAATAGCTCTAATAATTTCAAAATTCTTATTTTGCATAATCTTCTGAAATAACAAGAAATTAATATTGTCATCTTCAGCTATTAAGATGACTTGCTTCTCCGTTTTCTCCGTTTCTAATGTAACTATCGGTTTCACTATAATAGGATTCTTTTTCTCATATTTTAAAGGAATGGTAAATGAAAAAGTAGTTCCCTTACCTACCTGAGAATTTAAAGTAATTTCACCTCCTAATAATTCTACATAGGCTTTAGAAATGGCCAAACCTAACCCCAAACCACCTACTTTAATAGAAATATCACTATCTACTCTTTTAAAGCGATCAAAAATAGTTCTTTGATTGTCTTCATCAATTCCTATACCTGAATCATTTACTGTAAATCGAATAAGTTTTTGTTTTCGATCAATTTCGTATCCGAATGAAACCTCACCTTCAACAGTAAATTTTATCGCATTAGTAACCAAATTAATAATGACCTGCTTCAATTTAATATCATCAGTCCATATATTATATTCAGCAGGGGTATTACTTTTTAATAATTTAAAATCAATGTGCTTATTTTTTATAGTAATCTTAATGGTTTCATATAATTCATTCACACACGATTCTAAATTTGTAATGGTAAAGTTCGGCAACAATTGATTGGAATCAATTTTTGACATTTCTATCAAATCATCTATTATAGAAACCAAGTTTTTACCGCTTTTTTCAATAACGTTCAGGTATTCAATTTTCTCAGTTTCGTTAATCTTAGTATTCAATATCAAATCTGTAAAACCATTTATTGCATTCATAGGAGTTCGAATCTCATGGGATAAATTGGCCAAGAAGGATGATTTTAATCGATCCCCTTCTTCTGCCTTAATCTTTGCTTTGATTAACTCTATTTTTTGATTGCTATTTTCTTCAAATAAATTTCCAATATAACGAAACTCACCCGTAGTTTTTTTCAATTCATTTATGGCTTTTTTATTCCCTGTTTCCAAAACTCTTCGAACTAAATCCAAAGGATAATACACTAGTTTTCTAGTGTAAAACAAATTGATTAGCAAATTAATAATAAAGGCCGCAATAATTGCATACAAGAGATTTGTTGTGTTTTCAAAATAAACATCAAATTTTCTTTTAAATACGAGCTCACCTATAATTGTATTTTCAGAATTTCGTAAAGGGACAATCGAATGAATCGTGTTTTTAGCAACTTTAATATCTTGGGATTTATTTTTAAATTGTATTTCAGAACTAGTCAATTTTTGCAAATTCGAAATGAATGTAGCATCCATTAATCGAGCAACAAAAAAATATCCACACGGCTTGGTTTTCTTTTTCAATGGATCGTCAGAAGGATGAATAGAAGCTCCTGTAATTTCAACAATTCCCTCAGGAATTTTTTGATAAAATTTATTTATCCCAACTTTATTCAACAATTCAATTTCACTCTTCGGAATAAAATCAATAGTTTTAATTTTTGAAGTGGGTGTTCGTATAACAAATTGTTTATTAACATCATATACCCCTAAATAATCAGCTTCATAAATATTCAATTCATTTCCTATTGTTTCATTATACCAATTAGCATCGTTTGTTTTTAAAAAGGTTACAAACTCATCCCAATTAGTATCATTGTTAATTGCCACAAAAATAGGCTTTGAATTAACTTCTAAAAGTTTATTTACTTCATTATCAAATTGCGTAACCGAATCACTATACACCTGATTTTCAGCTTTTTTTGTATAATAAAACAATGCAAAATAAAGAAATATAAAAAATAGACTTGAGGATGTTATTAACCAAAGAATTTTAGGAAATGTTTTTTTCAGGGTCATATTAGGGTTATTTTACTAAAAATAACGTTAATTATAATTCCATTATTACTCCTGCTTTAAAAGTAATTAACAATTTATAAGCGTCGTAAACAATTCTAAAATATAAAGAACAATAAGAAAGTAAGACCTAAATTTGAATGAAATAAAGTAAATTTGCTATACTTAAAAATCTAATAAACGTGAAAAAAACAATACTGTGTATTGCCATAGCAATTTCTTTTTTCAAAGGGTATAGTCAATCCCTAAAAGAAGAATATCGAGAGTGTGCATCACAACACTTTTACCACCAAGAATTTGAACAATGTTTAGATTACTTTAATCGTATTATTAAATTGTATCCAAACGATTCTACAGCTTATAATGACCGAGGTCAAATCAAAGAATTCTTTAAAGATTATAAAGGAGCTATAGAAGATTACACTAAAGAAATCAGTATAGACACAACTTTTGCGGATAGTTATTTTTTCAGAGGTATGGCTGAACAAAAAAGCAAACTGTATGCAAGCGCTATTAAAGACTTTACAAAAACAATCAAATACGAAGCCAAAAACTCAGATGCCTATTACTTCAGAGGACAATGTAATGTAGCTTTAAATCAAATGGATGGAGTTTTAAATGATTATAATATGGCACTCAAATTAAGGCCAGACCATGCCGAAGTTTATGCCGACAGAGGTTGGCTTGAAATGCATTTCAACAATGATAAAAAAGCGGTAATCGACTTCAACAAAGCCTTACAATTTGACACTAATTGTGCCCAAGCGTATTATTACAAAGCATTACTTTTTATAAAGAAAAAGGATTTTAAATCTGCCTTAAACAACATAAATAAAGCCATAGATATAACCATGAATAACGCTTCTTATTTTGCAACAAGAAGCACAATCAATCAAACATTGCATAAAAGCAAAGAGGCTTGTAATGACATTAATAAATGCCTCGAATTAGATCCAAATTATAATATTCCAAAAATGAACTGCAACTAACATGAAAACAACTATACTTTTAGCCTATCTAACATGTACCTTATCACTTTATGCCCAAAAAGAACCCATTCGAATTGAAGGAGAAGCACAAGGAACAACCTATCATATTACGTATTTCGATAAAAAAAACAGAGACTTACAACCTCAAATCATCAAACTTTTAGAAGAATTTGATAATTCGGTTTCTACCTATAAACCCAATTCAATCATTTCAAAAATAAATACGAATAAACCCAATGTGATTGTAGACAAATACTTTATCCGGTGTTTTAATAAAGCAAAAGAGGTCTGGAAAAACACACAAGGTGCCTTTGATCCTACGGTATACCCACTTGTGAATGCTTGGGGATTTGGACCTGGCAAAAAAGAAAAAATAGAAAAAGAAAAAATAGACAGTATACTCCAATTTGTAGGTTTTGATTTAATCGAATTAAAAGGAAACAAAATCATAAAAAAAGACCCTAGAGTAGCTCTAGACTTTAATGCCTTTGCACAAGGATATTCCGTAGATGTAGTTTCCAACTTTTTATTATCAAAAAAAATAACCTCATTTATAGTAGAAATCGGTGGCGAGGTATATGCCCACGGAAAAAAACCAAATGGAGACCATTGGAGTATAGGCGTAGAAAAACCTATTGATAACAAAACTTCATCTAACCCACTTAAGGCCATTGTAAAACTTGAAAATCTAGCCATTGCTACTTCAGGAAATTACCGTCGTTTTATTATAGAAGACGGCATCAAATACGCCCATCATATTGACCCTAAAACAGGATATCCTACAAAAAACAACTTATTAAGCGCTTCTGTATTTTCTAAAGAATGTATTTCATCAGATGCAAATGCTACTGGAATATTAGTAATGGGATTAGATAAAGCCAAACTTTTTTTAAATCAGCATCCCGAACTACAAGCATATTTGATATATTCCGACGAAAATGGAAACTATAAAATATATGAAACTTCAGCCGTCAAATCCATTGTGTCAGAAGTAAAAGAAGAATAAAAAAAGGCATTTACTAAAGTAAATGCCTTTTTTTTATATAGTTAATTAGTCTTATTTATCTAACAATACTTTGTAAGTTGAAGTTCCTTTGTCATTAGACACATTAATCATGTATACTCCACTTGAATAAGTTGACAAATCTAATTTCTTAGAAGTCTCAGCATATGAAGCATCAATTGTTTCATTATATACAACTTGTCCCATTACATTAACCACTTTAATATTTTTTACTTCATTTTTAAAGTCAATAGTAATAACTCCTTTTGAAGGATTAGGATAAACAACTACACTTGGAGTTGTATCAAAATTTTCCACAGCCAGTGCAGGCGTCCAATTTAATGTCATTGCTGTTAAATTAGTATCAGCAGTAGGAGTTTGAGAATCAGTAGCAGTTCCTTTTGTAAATGGGAAGTAACGAGTAGCTGTAGCCGTTCCATGCCCCCATGCTTCTAATACTACAACTCTATAAGATCCATCTGTCACAACTGCTCCAGCTACATTGGTTCCATTCCAAGTTACTGTTTGAGTAGTAAATGTTGTTGAAGTAGCACCCGATGTTGCATCTACTACACTTCCACCTGATTTAGATGTCCATGTAGCAATGTGATCCGCAATACTGCTTCCACATCTTTTTAATTTAGTTTTAACAAAAGTAGAAGTGCCTGCTGTAGTACCACAAGGAGTACAACTTTCAATCCATATCGCCATTACATATCTACCATTCGTTTCATAGTTCCCTGTAGTGTGTTTAGGCGCAGTAAACGTAAAAGTTAAGGTTCCAGCCGTTTGTGCATTTAATTGTGCAGACAAACTACTGATTAAAAAAAGTCCTATAATATTCAGTATTATTTTTTTCATAATATTAAAATTTAATT
>JAHEHJ010000125.1 GCA_024644655.1 Flavobacterium sp. | reverse complement strand
CCTTGAAATCGAGATCTTTTTCCCGGTAATTCCTAAGAATTTACTGGAAATTCCCATGAAATTACATCAATATTCCATTTTTTGTTGAATATTCCGAGTTTTTCCGTTGATTTTACCGTAAAATTCCCATGGATTTGTAAACTTTTCATGTGATTTACCTTAATTTCCAGAAAACTCACGATTTAAGACTCCCAAATTAACCTTAAGTCTTCTAAATCACTTGAATTTAGCTCCCATATTTTTTTTAGCTCTAAATATTCGTCAACAATTTCAGGATGAATGGCGATATTCACATCATGTTTCGAAACAATGCTTGGATAAATGATGGCATCTGTGTTTTCTACAGTACTTATTCTTGTACGGTACAGCTCTTCGTACCCTAAAATTGCACTTGCAAAATAATCATGCTCAATCAAGAACAAATCCGAGAGATGTGCTGAGTCATTCAACATTTCTTTTATCAGATTGTTTTTTTCAATTGGACCTTTAAGGTTTTCTTTTCCCGCATGATATTCCTCTACTGTTTGAATATTAAATCTTTTCAGAGAATCACTATGTTCAATTTTCGCAAATAATTTTGCCCTTATTTTAGCGCTTTCTTTCCATTGCCATTCCGTTAATATTACAGCTTCGTTATTATCTGTGATTTCGGCAACTGCGCAAGCTGGTTCAAATGATCCATAAAAGACAGGATGATAAGGGATATTCGCACGACCTATTTTATTGCATTTTTCTATTGGAACGTAAGTGAGGTTTTTAGGTTCATCGATATTCTTAAAATCCTTTTTTCTTGCTCTATAAATTGGTTTTGAATGGTCTATCCGTGTACAATAACCGGACATTGATACTACCGAGTTTTTAAAAAACCCAAAATCTTCCCAAAAATTCATAATTATTTTTTTAGCAGATTAATGTCTTCATTCGTTTTATTCATGATCATTCAATTTTTAATCTCGAGCTTTCAAAACATAAAGATTCTTCCGTTAGCGACCTATTTTTGTAATGAACCATTCAAAATCGATTCAAGCTATTTAATGGTGAATTTAAACAACCTTGCAAAGCAATTAAGATTTTTTAAATAGGCGTTGTGTAGATTTCGACATACTTAAAATTATGCTCAACGAATGTTTCTAAATAACCAATAACATTTTCATTTTGATAAATACCGTATTGAGTAAATCGGCCTTGATGTTCTTGTAATTGTTTAGGATAATCAATTCTTATCACCTTGAATTCACATGAATCATTTGCTTGTACGATTGTCTCCATTGCAAATTGGACACATTTATTGAACTGATGAAGATTGGTATTCTCAAATTTACATTCGAAATGTTGCATATATTAGTGTTTATTAATGTTATAATTATGAATTAACTGAATAATTGAAATACTTTAAGCTCCGATTATCCGATTCACTTCAATAGCCGAATGATCAATACCATGATTTACTCTAACCACGATTCCAAAACAATTATTTTTGAAATCACTTGCTAAAATTTTCCAATTCTTATATAGAAAGTAACTCGCCCCTCTGGTTCCTGATTCCCCAATACCAGCAATAATTATCCATGTTTTGTTTTGGAAGTTTGGGTGTTTATACTTGATTATAAATCCATAATCATAGGTTTGATCCAAAATAAATTTAGTAGATGGGTCTTTAATACTAACTATAGAATGGGGATCAAACTTATAATATTGATTGTCGGATTGATCTAAAACATAGGTACAGTAAAAACTAGAACCACCAAAAGAAACAAGAGAGATATCTAACTTTTTCTCTAGTTCTGAATCTGTAACAATAACTGATTTATTACCTAGAGTTTTTGATGATAAATCAAGGATATATTTTAAAGCAACTGTATCTGCAAATGCAATTAAATTTGATAGTTTTATAAAATTCCCACTGGAATTAATTAAAGGATATGACATATTTCCTGTCTGATTATTAGCAAGAAATTGCTCGACATCAGACCTAAAACGAAGAGAAGGCACCACTAAATTTAACTCCTCATCAATAAGATTCCCGAAAATATTTTTGAATTTGTTATTACGAAGATAATTCTCCCATAATTTGAATAAAAAATTTATTGCAAACACTAAAAAGCTGGCAATTAAACTTGCGCTAATACCACTTACCCAGGTTTCAAAAGAATAAATTGAGGGTTCCATTTTTAAATTTTATTTACCGTCCAATTACGTACTGCAAAATCTGTTTTTACTGCTTTGAACTTCGAATTGTAATTTACGAAATATACCCACTCTCCTCCACCTACCCAACGGTATTCAGACCCTAATTTAAAAGTACTTACACCTAAATGCCTTTAATTGATATTTGCATACCAGACTAGTCAGCTTAAATAGGACTTTAAATAGCAGGATGAACCATTTAAAGGAGGTTAAATTAAAGGCGGAGGCAGGGAAGAATAATTATTTTTGGGATGGAATCCGGAATGTTCCAACTTGATTCATTCACTTGTTTCCGTCAAAATTGATCAATTATGGAATAAAACGAGATTTTTCAGAATAGAATAACTATTACTCTAAATAAGTGTAATGTTTTTCCGGATTTCCATTCATTTTTTCGTAGTGTTTATCCATGAATGCATTAAAATCTGAATAAAACTTTTTATTATTTGCTCGATTAAATGGTTCGTCAACTTCGTCTTCTAGATATTTAGTCCAGTGGTAAATTTTACTCATGATTTGACCGTATTCTTAAATCATTGGCTGTTAAATTTTAACAACCTTCCCTATCCAACTTCTCGCTTTTCCAGTGATGTTGATATGGTACATGCCAACAGGCTGCAAACTCAGATCGATATCAAAACCATTGAATAGAGAAACATCTTTATTGTGGTAAATTAATTTGCCAAATTCATCGGTCACTTCTAAATTCAGCAATTCATTTGTAGGAATTTTAATTTGAAAGAAACCTAATGTTGGGTTCGGAAACATGGAGAGTGCCGCCTCATTGTTGTCAGGCACATTCGCCTCTTGAATTATGTTATAAACCAGCGTGTCTTTACAACCGCGTGTACTCACCGTAATGTGATAGTTTTTCGATTGTGGATAGACATGCTGTGCAAAGAACAACTCACTAGAATCTGCATACGAAGTTTGAAAAGTGGTCGTCGTTGTCGAGTCTCCCCAATCAATGGTTGTCTCAAAAAATGAATCTGCCTCAATTTGTACTGATACTATTCCATCTTGCTCATTCAGCTGCACATCATGCATCAAATTTGTCATTCTACCGAGGCAGTTTACTTTGGCTACGAAGGCTTTTTGTTCAAGTCCATAAACCAAAGATTCCTGAATTCCTCCGAATAAAATGATATCATCTTGAGAAAGCAAAAAAGCATCATGAACAACAGTGCTATTGTTTTTTGAGGTGTAGAGTGATCTTTCCCAAATTATATTGCCACTTGAATCAATACATAATAAGCGCATTTGAAGACTTGGTTCACCATTCACTTGTTGGAAGTCACCATCTTCACCTTTAAAAAGGTCATTGCCAATAAACACCAAATTACCTGACTTAAGCTCTATCCCGTTCATAATCCAAGAAGAAGTCCAGTTGGCTTGCTGCATCCAATTATTGATAGGATAATTTTTTTTCCAAATCGCATTACCGTCTTGGTCAAACTTATAAATATAACTAGTGTAACTTGAATTTGAAATATTCAAAATAGTGTCCTTCAAGCCAAAGCAATAAATACATGAATCAGAACCCTGTATGCACGAACTTGAAGTATTTTGATCTGTTGTGTATAGAAGGTTCTTCCATGATAAATCTTCATTTAATATAAAAATCCGAGCAGTCAATGGCATAGCAATTGGATTTGGTGTATTTGCCTTAATCACGTAAGTATTATTACGGAGCGGTACTACTTCGGTAATGCTTCCGCTATTATTTGAAAGCAAATTAGAAAAATCTGTTTTACTTAACAATGTCAAACTGGTATCATAAAAGCTCATAAGCATTCTACCATTAGGACTTTGTCCATAACAGATTATACTCCCGTTTTTTTGAATTTGAATGGCTTCGGAGTAATTATCCGCATCTTGCAGAAATGGATAGGCATCAGGAACTTTATTCCAGATTTCATTTTCATAAGGGTTGGAAAATTTCTTAATGGATTGAACTCCTAAATCTCTACTGAATGCATAAAGTTTCCCTTCTGAATATCCTAAAATAGATCTCGTTCCAGGTATTAAATGCGTATTTTCTGTCTTTTTGAAAACAATATTGCCATTGTTTGGATTTATAAATTCATATGTTCGATTATAGGTTTGGGAAGAAAAATCAAATTCTATTCCGGTCAGTAATATAGTATCATTATCTAATAAAACACCCCCATAGTAGTAATTCCAAAAATTTGGATTTGATGCGTTAGAAACACTGTTAATCCTATTGAAATACGGGTATGTCGAAGGGGTTTGGGATCTAGCCCAAACCCCAAAGAACATAAGTATTGCAATAGTTATTAATCTCATTCAAGAATAATTAGTTTTTCAAATTCAGTTGTAATCTTTAAATCAGAATAACCTACTCGAATTATGTAATGCCCACCCGAAAGTCCATTAAGATCAAGATCCAGCACTTCTTCTCCAGAGATTGCAGACCTTACTACAGCCCCGTTTAAGTTAATAATATCAATTTGTTTGTCTAATTCTTTAATATCAAATGATAAAGTCACTTTATTTGATGCAGGGTTAGGTGATATACT
>JAHEHJ010000004.1 GCA_024644655.1 Flavobacterium sp. | reverse complement strand
CATCTGTATGTAATGTCGCTGTAGCGGTAGCTACTGTAGCAAACGTAGTAGCATCATGTAACTCTACAGTTACTGTATCTACATCTGTTGAACTACTTCCAACTCCTTGATTAGCCATTACTGGACGCATTGCATGTGCAGTAGCATCGTAGTAACCTTGAAGGTGTAGTTTCACATTTACAATAGAATTACAAGGAGTAATAGTTAAATTCAATACTTCAGTTACACAATTTGTAGTGCTACCAGTATATGTACCAGAAGATGTATATGTCGTATTATTCCATGTATAACTTCCACATGAACTAACCGTTGTTGTATGAACAGAATTACTATTGATAGTCAATACTAATATCTCAGAATGACAACCATCAGTCACAGTATAAGTTCCTGAAGCAGTATATTCTTGATCATTTACTGACCATGTATATCCATCACAAGCACTTATTGTAGTAGTGTGACTTGTACTTGGGGTAATAGTTAAATTTAAATTTTCTGTTTGACAACCGTTAACTACGGTATAGTTACCGGTAGCAGTGTAGGTTTGACCGTTTACAGACCACATATAACTATCACAAGCTGAAACTGTTGTTGTGTTTGTAGTATATGGAGTAGCTGTAACACTTATAGTATTTGATGTTGCTGAACAACCATTTGTACTTATTTCCTGAACCGAATAATTACCGGTAGCAGAAACCGTAATACTTTGAGTTGTAGCTCCAGTAGACCACAAATAACTTGGTCCTTCGCTAGCTGTTAAAACTACACTTCCTCCTTCACAGAAAGAAGTAGCACCATCAGCGGAAATAGTAGCCGTAGCACCTTCACAAGCGATACCTGTAACAACGAAGTTATCAACTCTGCTAGTTCCACCTGTAGCAACAGGAGATAAACTACTAATTGCAGTTGTATTAGTATCTACTAATCGGAAATAAACCTCAGCCTTATTATTTAATGAAGACAAAGCCGAAAGATCAAATGATTTATTTGAAATAGATTTATATGAAGTACCACTCCATCCATCATTAGTAACAACGTATGTTGAACCTAAATCTGAATATGTAATTCCATTCAAACTGTATTGAACTTTAAAAGTAGACGGTCCTGTATTACTACCTGTTTGATCAAAAGCAATTGCCAAATCATGATAATTTGAAGTATTGACTTTAAATTGATAGAAATCGCCAACAGCCCAACGGTCAGAAGTTACCGATTTAGTTGACCCATTACCTGCTGGAGTAGTCCAAATTGTAGCAGCACCAGTATGAGTTGCGCTAAATAAACTACCTGAAGTTTGCAATCCTTGATCTGCAACTGCTGAACCAGCAGAGATTACAGCACTACTACCTGGTGAAGTTAAAGTCACAGCATCAAATGTCCATTTTGCAATAGCAGTTAATACTAATTGTGATTGTGATACTTCAGTAGCTGCATTGTAAAATTCATTACCTACTTGAGAAGCTGTAATTGTAGTAGATCCTGGACCTACTATAGTTACTATATTCCCTGAAACTGTTGCAACTGCAGTATTCGAACTAGCATAAGTAACAGCTAAAAATGAAGTAGCAAAAGCATTTAAAGTATAAGTAGTTTCAGCAGTAGTTCTGTTCACTAATGTATTAAAAGTAATCGTTTGATTGGCTTTATTTACTGTAAATGATTGAGCAACATCTGTAGCCGCATTGTAATTAGAATTTCCAGCTTGTGAAGCTGTGATTGTAACAAGTCCAACTCCTACAATTGTAACTGTATTACCAGTTACTGTAGCAATTAATGGGTCTGAACTTGTAAACACGATTGGTTCACCTGATGCTCCCCCAGTTGCACTTAATGTAAAAGCAGCATCACCATATGTTTTATCAGTTAAAGCACCAAATGAAATTATTTGATCTGCCAATGTGATATCCGCACTTAAACCTGAAGGTTGAGCTACTTCATAACGACTAGATTCTAATCCACTTAAAGAAAGATTGGCTGTTACAGCAATACCTGTTCCTACATTTGCAGTAGCAAAAACTGCAGCATGATTAAGTACAACATCATCTGAACCTACAACACCTGATAATTCAGCGTTTAATGTTGCTGAAGTAGTCCCATCATAAGATTTACTTGCAACACTTACATTAACTGCATTTAATCCTTTTTTAGCCACAACTAATGTTTGTGTTACACTTACTGCAGGATTGTGTCCACTATCACCATCTTGTGACGCAGTGATTACAACAGTTCCTGGAGTGTGAATAGTAACTACATTACCTGATATCGAAGCAACAGCAGGATTAGAACTTTCATAAGTTATAGTTAATGCAGAATCAACTGTACCATTCAATGTAAATGGAGCATCTCCATAAGTTACTGATGGTAAAGCATTGAATGTAATAATTTGATTTGCCAATTGTGTATTGATAATCGTTTGCTCTTGGTCTACCGAAATAGCTGCATTATAATTATCATTACCCGCTTGAGAAGCCGTAATTGTTGAAGTACCAGGAGCTACTATAGTCACAGTATTTCCACTAATAGTAACCACAGCTGTATTTGAACTAGTATAACTAATATCCAATCCTGAAGAAGCTGTTGCTCCTAATGTAAATGAACCATCTACATCATTTTTAGGTGACAATGCACTAAATGAAATAGTTTGATTCGCTTTATTTATAACTAATACTTGATCAACTGTTGAAGCTGTGTTATAATTATCATCGCCAACTTGTGAAGCGGTAATAGTTGTAGAACCAGCACCTACAACAGTAACTGTAGCGCCAGAAATAGTGGCCACACTTGTATTAGAACTTGAATAAGTAACTGTTAACCCTGAAGTAGCTGTACCATTTAAAGTAAATGAAGCATCACCATAAGTTTTATTAGCTAAAGTTCCGAATGTTATGGTTTGATTTGCTTTTCCTATAGTAAGTTCTAAAGATTTAGTATCTGTACCAGTTATGTTTGTAGCACTAATTGAAACTGTATATGTTCCTGCCACAGTTGGAGTTCCGCTAATTAAACCTGAAGTTGAATTAATAGATAATCCAGTTGGCAATCCTGTAGCATTAAAACTTGTTGGACTATTATCTGCAGTTATAGAATAACTATATGCCGTACCTACAGTTGCTGTCGACGTTAATGTACTAGTAATTATAGGAGCTGGTACTTGATATACAAAACCACTAAATGCTAATCCATTTGTTCCTGCACTAGCTGCAGATTGGAATCCCCAACCACCAGTAGTAGTTTGACCAGAAGCATAGTAACGGAAAGTAACTGTAGTACCCGCCGGAATATTTTGAAGTGCAGTTACACCAGTTAAATCTACTGAAAGTGTAGCTGGTGTACCTATGGTTACAATAGGAGAACCAATTAAAGTAAATGTTGTACCATTAGTACTATATGCAAATTGAGAACTTACACCAGGCGAAACAGCAAATCCAGCTGTTCCAGCTAAATTTGCATTAATAGATGTTAAACTAATCAATTTACCCGTTGCAGGTTTAATTGTTGTTTGGAAATAATCTGTATTTGACGTAGCAATACCATTATTTTGGAATCCTGTAGTTCTAAATGAATTTGCTGCATTACTCCATGCAGCACTAGAACCACGTGTAATATTATTAGCACCTGAAATAGAAACTAAACTTGAATTAAAAGTAGTAGCTGCAATTGTAGTATTAGTAACTGTTCCAACACCTGTAAAATCCCAACCTGCCAATACTATAGGAGCTTGAATAACGGTTAATGATTGTGTAGCTGTTATTGCAGCATTATAATTATCATTTCCTGCTTGAAAAGCTGTAATTGTAGTTGAACCTGCACCCACTATAGTAACAGTATTACCACTAATTGTAGCAACAGCCGAATTAGAACTTGAATAAGTTATTGCTAATCCTGAACTTGCATTAGCCGTAAGTGTGTAAGTAGTAGTTGCGGTTGTTTTAGCATCTGTTTCCGCCAAAGTAATAGTTTGATCGGCTTTACCAATTGCAAAACTAAAGTCAGTAGAAGTTGCTGCCTCATAGTTTGAATCTGGAGTAACAGTAGCATTTACTGTATAGCTACCAACATTAGTTGGTCTAGTTGAACTAGCTGCAACAACAGGACTAACACCTGTATAGTTATAGGATACTGCACCTGTAGAACCCGTTACACTTGAAGTGTTTGGTCCTTGAGCGGTACCGTTATATGTGAATGTAAAGGCTCCTGTAACTGAAATGGTAGAAGCTGCTTTATTGATAGTAGCTGTAATTCCTGTTGGTTGAGCAACAGTATAGTTAGCTGAGGCCGTTCCATTTAATGTGAATCCTAAAACTGTAACAGGCTTGCTTGCACCAGCTGAAGCAGTTGCATAACTATAAGTAACTGAAGTACTATTTAAAGTCACATCATCAGCACCCACTACTCCATTTAAAGTAGCTGAACCTATTACAGTTGCTGTAGTTGTTCCATCATATGTTTTGTCTACTCCAGTTAATCCAGAAATAGTCAATTCTTTTGGAGCTACAGTACTACTAGCTATTGCTACTGTAAGAGAAGAAGCTCCATTGCTTGAAACTGTAACATCACCCGAATACGTTCCTGCTAAAGTAGCAGCAGCTAAACGAACAAATATTGGCGTACTTGATACACTTCCAGCTGCTCCAAAAGAAACAGAAGAACTGTATCCGCTACCGCTAGATAAAGACACTTCAAATCCGGCTGGTGCCGAAACTAAAATAGAATCTGTTAACGATTGTGCACTAACATTAAAACTTGATGGAGTAGCACTAGCTGTTCCATAAGTAGCATTAACAGCTGCTAATGAACCACTTGTAAATAATGTTGGTGTATTAGCAATAATATCTGCTGTAAGTATAGGCTGAGTTAATGTATAATTACCAGCTGTAGTTCCATTTAAACTATAACCTGTAATGTTTACTTGAATTCCAGTTCCTACAGATGAAGAAGCAAAAGTTGCTACAGCAGTTCCTGATAATGATACATCATCAGAACCTACAACTCCAACTAAAGTAGCTGAACCACTTAACGTAGCATTAGTAGTACCATCAAAGTTTTTATTATTTGCTGTTAAACCAGTAACCGTTAAGTTTTTTGCTGTAACAGTTAATGTTTGTGTTGCTGAAGTAGTATTATAATTATCATCACCGGCTTGTGCTGCAGTAATAACAGCAGAGCCAATACCAACAATATGAATATTTCCTGATTCAATAGTCGCAACTGTACTTCCATTTGTTGAATAGGTAATCGCATTAACTCCTGAAGTTACTGAAGTTGCAGCTGGTGAATAATCAGCAGTACCGTATACTTTTGAATCTGTTGATGTAAAAACAATTGATTGATTTGCTTTACTAACAGTAATATCACCACTTACATAAGTTACCGCCGCATAATTAGCCGCATTATAAGTAGCACCTGTTCCATTAATTAAAGCAGAAGGTGTAACAGAACCAGTATATACCGCTGGCGAAACAGCACTTAAAGTTGCAGAATCTGTTGAAGCAGCTCCTGTTCCATAGGTATTAGTAACAGTTGCACCTGTACCTAAAGTGTCTGTATATAACAATCCCGAAACCGAAAACCCTGTAGATGAACCGTTAGTTAATGAAGTCCCATAGGTTTTAGAAACCCCATTTGCAGTAATTGTCAATCCAGAAGTTGCTGGACTAATAGTTAAAGTAGCTGAAGTTGAACCAGAATTGAATAATCCAGCAGATGCTTGATTAGCGATAATTGTTGTTGTACCAGCTCCTTTTATAACTACAGCACCAGTACTACTGTTAATTGTAGCAACAGAAGTGGCAGTACTTGTATAGGTAATTGCTCCAGCACTATCTGAAGAAGCTGACATAGTAAATCCAGAATCTCCATATACTTTATTTACATTTGAAAAAGCGTTAAATGTTGGATTTGACAAAACAGCACCAGCAGTTAAACTAATATTTCTCATTGATAAATTTGTACCAGATGGTTTTATAGTATAGTACCATCTAAAATATCTAATACTGGTTCCAATACTTGAAATAGACTTAGTTCCACCAGCCACATTTGAATACGTTGCTAAAGAAGTCCAAGTAGTTCCATCTACTGATTGTTGAACTGTAAAAGTAACTGTAGCAGGGATAGTACCTGGATAAGTATTATTTACTCCTACATCAAATGTTAAAGTACCCGGTACACCTGTAAAATTTAATTGCAGATAATCATCTTGCGTATCAAACTTTAACGAACCTGCATACCCTGTTAAACCAGAATGTGTAAAACCGGTTGGCATAGTCCCAGCTCCTGCTGTTGTCACAGTCGTAAATGGAGCAGAAACAGGCAAGGTAGCCTGCGCCCAACTTTTGACTGTAAAAACAAACATAACCAGAAAAGCCAAACTCCTCAACAAAAAGACATTGGCTTTTTCAAATAGTAAATTGTTTTTCATAAAAAATGTTTAAATTGAGTAGCAAAATTATACATTTTATAAGGCTTTACAATAAAAAGATATTAACTAATTGTTAACTAATTACATATCTTTATTTAGTCGATTTATTAGGTATTTTATCGGTAAAATATAGTAGGAAATCAAATCTATTTTTAGTCCTTCAGATAAAAAACACAATTAAGTCTACATACTTATAAAAACAAAAAAGTCCAAATCAATAAATTGATTTGGACTTTTACTTTAACACTAAAAAGTATTATCTAATTATTTTCTTTGTTACTACTATACCTTCTTCATTCGTAATTTGAAGAAACAAAACTTCATTCACTACAAGAAATTCTTTTACTATAGTCTGAGAGCTATTTATATTCTCTTTAAAATCAATTATTCTTCCACTTAAATCTAAGATTTTTATTGACTTCATAATGCTTGACCCTGAATTAACCACAAATTCATCAAGTGCATTTTTATACACCACTATTTGATTGGACGAAAATTCAGGATTTGAAATAGCTAAAGGCAATTGATACATAATTTCAAAACGATTATCAAAAGTACCTGCATCAGAAGTAAAATCATATCCACCTGAGGATAAATCATGAATGGTATTTGTCAATTTATCATTCAAAAATACGTTTTGTCCTTGCGAAAAGAATCCATCCACATGGCTTATTTCGATCTTATAATCCCCAGCCGTCGCAACTTTAAACTGAAGTGGCACTATATCAGCAGCATCAAATGGCAAAGACCTACCCTGAATAGCATAAGGCTCCCCTTGTATTATTGAAGTTAATGCAATATCCCCATCATTAATATACTTTCCATCTATTTTTGAATCTACTCCTTGGGTTGCATTAGAAACATACCCAACCAAAGTTTGAGAAAAGAGTCCTGCACTATTAGTTGCGTTTAACCAAATTCTATTTTTCTCAACTAGATTAGAGCTTTTAAAAAATTGATCAACGTGATCATCAATACGCATAGAATTATTAAAATCTACCGTTGAACCTGAGCCTGTTGATTCCACAAAAAAGCCTTGACCTGTTTGTATTACATCATTAGGATCATACGATTGTATATTATTATTGGTAACAAATCCAGCGGTAGTCCATGTACAATAAGATGGTATTAATTCATTATTGGTTTTTCTCCAAAAATATAAGGTTCCAGTAATTGAAGATTCATTATTAGTATCATTAATAAAGGCATTGATATCAATTGGTGAAGGATAAGGATTACCAACTAAAACATAACGATGTCCTACACCACCGTCTGGAGATGGCAACGAATAACTATAATCCCCCGAATTAGGAACTCCGGTAAAATGACCATTCCATACAGTTGCTGTGGTTGGATGATTATTTGGCATTCTAATCAGATACCCTTTTGATGTTTGAAAATTTGTCGTAGATGGTGAAGAAACCAAATCATATAAATTAGTATCTGTATTATAGGTATAAAAACGATTGTATAGTGTTTGTGGTGAAAACAATTGTAATTGTTGATTGGCAACTGGAGAAGACCAAAGGGTATAATCTTGTCTTTTTAAAGCAGAACTATTTCTTTTGATAACAATTGCTCCTGTATTCAAATTAGAACTTCCACTTTGAATTAAATTAGCATTGTTATTAAAAGTAACTAAAGCTCCTGTTCCTACAGTCAAAGCACCACTTAATATCACTGTATCTAAGGAAGAAATAACTACACTAGTATTATCACTAACCGTTAAAGAACAAGCTGTAAGATTGTAACCATTAGATGTATATGAAGATGATATTACTGCTGAAATTGATGCATCATTTGGTGAACCATTACTCCAAATACCATTATTCCATGTAGTATAATTTATATTAACACTTGAAACTGATGAATTAGCAGAAGAACACACACCGCTTTGCACTACTGCTCTAAACTGAGTCGTTTGAGTTAAAGCACCAGATGTATAAGTATTAGATGTATTTACTATTGTATCCCAGGATGTATAAGGACTTACAGCACTTTCCCATCGAACAACAGACCCTGTATTTCCAATTAATGTCAACTCCCCACTAGTAGCACCTGCACAAACTATACCGCCACCTGAAATTGACCCACCTACTGATAAGGCATCAACTGAAACTGTAGTAGCGGATGAATTAGCAGTAGAACACACTCCACTTTGCACCACTGCTCTAAATTGTGTAGTTTGAGTTAAAGTGGCAGAAGTATAGGTACTGGATGTATTTGCTATTGTATCCCATGAAGTAAAAGGACTTATAGCACTTTCCCAACGAACAACAGAACCTACATTTTCTGATAAAGTCAATTCGGAACTTGTTGAACCCGAGCAAATTGTTGTCCCTCCACTCACTGTCCCTCCTGTAGTTGAAGTATCTACAGTAACTGTCGTAGCGGATGAATTAGCAGAAGAACACACACCGCTTTGCACTACTGCTCTAAACTGAGTCGTTTGAGTTAAAGCACCAGAAGTATAAGTATTTGATGTATTTACTATTGCGTCCCATGTAGTAAAAGGACTTACAGCGCTTTCCCAACGTATGACAGAACCTACATTACCAGTAAGCGACATGGCAGCACTAGTACTTCCTGAGCATATTGTTCCACCACCAGTTACAGCCCCACCATTTGAGGTTGGATGAACGGTTACAGTCATACTTGTAGTAGTCCCACATTGTCCAAAATTAGGAGTAAATGTATAAGTCGTAGTAGTTGTATTATCGATAGATGGAGACCACGTCCCTACTATTCCATTATTAGAAGTAGATGGTAATGTAAATGATCCACCACTACATATTGGAGAAATAGTCGTAAAAGTTGGCGTAACTATATCATTAATGGTTATATATGAAGTACTTGGACGAGTCAAATCCATAATCATTTTAGAAAAGGAACCATCTCTATTAGGAGTTATACTAATACCATCTTGAATTACGGCCATTCGAATAGTTTTTGTTTTAGCAGATGTATTCAAATATGTTGAAGTACCTTGTAAAACAATATAACATCGCAATCCACCTGTAGTGTTTTGCGGAATTGCAATACCTAAAGCATCACTTCCATATTCATTATTAGTAGTTGAATTTCCTGCATAATTACCATACAATGGCAATGAACTTTCTGTTCCATTAAACACTTCTGACCCTGTAGAAGGCTCATAATATATCCTAAAGGCATCATTAACCGCATTAATATCGGTAGTTTCTTGAGCAGTTCCGTCATTTACCAACCAAAGTCTATTTAAATATTGACTTGCTGTATTATTATTCTCAATAGTAAAGGTCATAACCACATTAGAATTGGTTGTAGTATAACAAGCACTTGAAACTAACGCGTCTGTTTTGGGCACAAAATCCATAACAAAAAAGGAACGCTCATTAAAACAAGCACCGGTAGGACTCATACTGCCATGCGAATAAAAAGGCCCGCAATATTCTGTAAAAACAGAAGAATATACAGTTGTTCCCGTATTCAATGTTCCACTGCCAAAAGTGTAATTTGATGTAGCATCATCTCCTCTAGCACAACTTCCACTTCCTGTATAGGCATAGTTATTAGTGCCGTTATTGATATAACTTCGCACTCCATATTGGAATATATTAGTATACCCACCATTAGCTACTAAAAAATTAGTGGCTGTGGCATTTTTTTCTATATAACCATACTGACCCAGGCCTCCACTTGTTCTAATAAAGGGTTGAGCATAAAGTGAAAGACTAATTAATAGAAAAAAGAAAAAAGAAAAACATGTTGTTTTAAGTGCTGTAGACAAACTACTTTTTGGCGTAAAAAAATTCATAAACGATTCTTTAAAATAATTATTTATTCAATCAAGTTCAATATTTTAGGTCTTTTGAACTGATTTATTTATTTTCGAAATCGATTTAGGGGAACTAAATGTAAGTATAAAAATGTCATATCTGTTATTTAGGCCAAAAAAATAAACTGCGAAAACGTTTTCGTGTTAAGAAATAAATGTATCTCTTACAAATAAGTTATACACTATCCATAAATACTAAACATTTCAAAAACAAAAAACCCACTGTGAACAGTGGGTTTTTTTATCATTTATTGATTAATTATTTAATTGACTACTTTTTTATTCACTTTAACACCTGAATCTGATACTATTTGAACCAAATAAACTTCATTAGTTGTTCTTGTACTAAAAGTAGTATGAGTGTCATTAATGTTATTTTTTTCCATCAACAGTCTTCCACTAATATCATATACTCTCAAAATTGACATTACACTAGATCCTGAATTCACTTCAAAATCTCCCTTGGTGTTTTTATAAATTATTACTTGATTTGCAGTGAAAGTTGGATTTGTATATCCTAAAGGCATTTGATACAACACTTCAAATCGATCATTAAAAGTTCCAGCTACTGAATTAAAAGTAAACATCCCTTGGTTTAAGTCATGAATAACACCTGTATAATTATCTCTAATGTATACATTTTGATTTACCAAAAACAACCCATCCACATGGCTAATTGCAATTGTGTAATCTCCTGCATTGGCAACTTTTATACTCAATGGCACAATATCATTTACATCAAATGGTAAAGCTCTACCTTGAATTGCATAAGAAGTACCGTCAATAATAGATGTTATTGCAATTTCTCCATCATTAATATATTTACCATCAATAAAAGTATCAACACCTTGCGTTGCATTTGTAATATAACCAACCATAGTTTGAGAAAACAAACCTGTGCTTGACGTTAAATTCAACCAAACTCTATTTTTCTCAATAGTTGTAGCATTTTTGAAAAATTGATTCGTGTGATTATTAGAACGCATTGTATTATCAAATTTAACTGTAGAACCCACGCCTGTTGCTTCCACAAAGAATGCTTGACCAGTTTGGATTACATCATTCGGATCATATACCTGAGCTTCACCGTTACTTACAAATCCACCTAAGGTCCAAGTACAATAACTCGGGCTTAAAGCGTTATTTGTCTTTCTCCAAAAATACAATGCTCCAGTAATCGTATTCTCATTTACAGGATTTAAAATAAATGAAGCAGCATCAATAGGAGATGGATATGGGTTTCCAACCAAATTAAAACGCATTCCTGCACCATTGTTATCTAAATTATAGGTGTAATCACCATTATTAGGCACACCTGTAAATGTTCCATTCCAAACAGTAGCAGTCGTAGGATGATTATTTGGCATACGAATTAAATATCCTTTAGCTGTTTCAAAATTAGTTGTAGATGGTGATGCAACTAAATCATATAAATTGGTTGAAGTATTATAAGTATAAAAACGATTACTAAGTGTCAATGGAGAAAAAGACTGTAATTTTTGATTGGCAACAGGTGAAGACCATAATGTATAATCTTGTCTTTTCAATGCTGAACTATTTCTTTTTACTAGTATAGAACCTGTATTTAAATTTGTAGTTCCGGTTTGTATCAAATTAGCATTATTATTAAAAGTTACTAAACTTCCTGAACCAACTTGTAACGGACCTTCTAATGTCACTGAGTCTCCAGATGATACACTAACACTAGCGCCATTAGAAACTACTAATGAACAAGCTTCTATTGAAGTTCCACCTGTTATCAATGAACTTGTAATTAAAGCCGAAACTGTAGAAGTTGGAGCACCATTACTCCATGCACCTGATACCCATGTAGTAGTAGCAATAGTAACCGTTATTGGTGATGAATTAACTTCAGAACAAGATCCATTTTGAACGACAGCTCTAAATGCAGTGCTCTCAGTTAATGCCCCTGAAGTATATGTAGTAGCTGTGTTAGCTATATTATTCCATGTAGTATATGGACTCACTGCATATTCCCAACGAACCACCGCTCCTATATTTCCTGTTAAAGTCAATAATCCACTTGAATTACCTACACAAGTGTATGAAGCACCACTAATTGTTCCCCCTACTGCAGTAGCATCTACAACAATTGTACCTGTTGCATTAACTGTACTACAACCACCTGTTAATGGAATTGTATAATTAAAAGTGCCCGAAACGGTTGGCGTACCACTAATTGAAATTGTATTTGAAGACCATGATGCTGAAACACCTGTAGGCAAACCCGCTGCAGTACTAATTCCTGTAGCACCAGTTGTTGTATGTGTTATTGCTGTTAAAGCCGTATTAATACATAAAGTTGGTGCACTTGAGGCTGCGCTTACTGTATTATCTGGTGTAACAATTATTGTTCCATTAGCATTTACTGTGCTACATCCTCCCGTTAAAGGAATACTATAATTAAAAGTACCTGCCGAAGAAGGTGTACCGCTAATTGTAATGGTATTTGAAGACCATGAAGCCGAAACACCTGTAGGCAAACCAGTTGCAGTACCAATTCCTGTAGCACCTGTAGTTGTATGTGTTATTGCTGTTAAAGCCGTATTAATACATAATGTTGGCGAACTTGATGCTGCGCTTGCTGTATTAGATGGCGTAACTATAAGAGTTCCTGTAGCATTTACTGTACCACATCCTCCTGATAAAGGAATACTATAATTAAATGTTCCAGACGTAGAAGGAGTTCCACTAATTGTAATGGTATTTGAAGACCATAATGCTGAAACACCTGTAGGCAAACCAGTAGCAGTACCTATACCAGTAGCACCAGTTGTTGTATGTGTTATTGCCGTTAAAGCCGTATTAATACATAAAGTTGGATTACTTGAAGCCTCACTTACTGTATTTGAAGGAGTAACAATAATAGTACCTGTAGCATTTATAGAACCACAACCTCCCGTTAAAGGAACACTATAATTAAATGTCCCAGCCGAAGAAGGTGTTCCACTAATCGTAATGGTATTAGAAACCCATGAAGCCGTAACTCCAGCAGGTAATCCTAATGCAGTTCCTATACCTGTAGCACCTGTAGTTGTATGTGTAATTGCTGTTAATGCTGTATTGATACATAATGTTGGGCTACTTGAAGCAATACTAACTGTATTATCTGGAGTAACTATAATAGTACCTGTAGCATTAATAGTTCCACAACCTCCAACAATTGGAATATTGTAATTAAACGTACCTGATTCAGTTGGTGTACCATTAATTGTTATTGTATTTGTTGACCATGAAGCAGAAACACCAGCTGGCAATCCAGATGCAGTTCCAATTCCTGTTGCTCTAACAGTTGTATGTGTAATTGATGTTAATGGTGTATTAATACATATTGTTGGTGAGCTTGAGGCTGCACTTACTGTATTATCTGGTGTAACAATTATTGTTCCTGTAGCACTAACTAATCCACACCCTCCTGTAAAAGGCACGGTATAATTAAAGGTTCCCGAAGCAGTTGGCGTTCCACTAATTGAAATTGAATTGGAAGCCCATGTAGCAGTAAGTCCTGCTGGTAAACCAGTAGCGATTCCTACTCCATTCCCAATAGTCGTTGCATGAGTAATGGTTGTCATTACTGTATTAATACACAAAGTAGGTGCACTTGATGCAGCTCCAACCGTGTTTACAGGTGCAGTATATACTAAATTTATATTATTACCCGTATTAGTTACACTAAAAGTACCCAAAAAAGTAGATCCAAATGAAGTAGTATTTACACTAAATTTATTTGCGGCAAATGAAGCTACACTAGTACCTCCCACAATTTTCCATGTATAATTTGTACATCCATCAAAACCTGTTGGACTACCAATTAAATTAATAATAGCTGGAGCACCAGAAGTTGAAGAAACTGTAATTGCACCTGTTGAAGTTAATAAATCCCAATTGGTTCCTTCTGTTCCAACTACATTTGTAATATCTATAGTATACTGAGCTGATGGATTAATAGTAAATGCACCAGCAGTAACAGTGCCTTCTGTAGTAGAGGCACTTCCTGGAGATAAAATACCTGTTAGTGAAACAGTACCTGCAACTGTACCATTTCCTGCTAAAGTAGCACCACTTGCTACTGAAACGGCACTACCTGAAGCAATACTTCCATTTACATAAAGAACTCCACCACTTATTGTAGTTGTCCCTGTGTATGTATTAGTACTAGTAAGTGTTACTATTCCAGTTGTAGATTTTGTTAAAGAAACTCCACCTGCTAAAATAGCGCTAATTGTACCGTTTTGAACATCATAAGATGTACCTGTTAACACACCCGTTGTACCTGTTATAGAACCATCTATTAAAGTTACTGCTCCAATAGTATCATTAAAAGTTACTATATCTAAAACACCTCCATTTATAGTAACTGGACAACTAGACAAAGTGTTTGAAGCAGCAAAACGCAAGGTCCCTTCTGTAATTGTTGTTAATCCCGTATGTAAATTTGTTCCACTTAACAACAATACTCCATTACCTATTTTTGTTAATGCACCTGTTGTATTCGTACTTGAACCTGAAATCGTTAAATTATTTGTTGTTACATCAATTGTTGAAGTAGTTGCTGTTGTTAAAACAAAACCTCTATTAGTTGAAGCCGTAGCACCTGTATATCGCAACACACCACCACTCAATACCAAATTACTTGCCGTTGAAGCAGCTTGACCTAAATTACCAGCAACTGCTCCATTACCAATTGTAGCAACACTAATCACACCTTCATTAATTGTGGTAACACCTGTATATGTATTTACACCTGAAAGCACCAAAGTACCTAATCCGGATTTTGTCAAACTTCCTGTTGTACTTATTATACCTGATATTGTTAAATCTGCAGCGGTAGTTCCTTCATCAGCTATTGTAAAGACACGAGTAGTTGCATTAGTCAATGCCACTCTCGAACTAATAACTGCATCATTATTACCAGACCCTGTGTAGACAACATTTACATTTCCTCCTAGTGTTAAAGTTCCTGTTGTTCCAGAAATTAATGAACCTGTTGTTCCATTCTCTAAATTTAATACTGATGGTGAAATTAAATTTAATGTCCCTAAATTTAAAGTCGCTCCATCAAACACTTTTAATGGTGAAGCTGTAAATGTTTTAGAAGCATTCAATGTAATTATACCCGTGTTTTTTATCAAAACCCCACCAGTAGCTGTAAAAGGTGAAATCCATTCTTCTGAAGATGAATTTCTAGCCGTGGCAGTATTATATTGCAATGTAGCATTAGCACCATAGGTAATTGTTCCAGTAGTTACGGTCAATATTGCAGTACCTTCCATTGACAATATATTATTTATTGTAGGAGTTGTTGAAAATGTTTTTGTTCCAGAACCCGAAATAGTTAAATTATCATATACAGTAACTTTTGCTGTTTGACCTGCTCCTTTATAATTTACTAAATTTCCAATTGCAGTTGCGGTTAAAGTAGTAATTGAAACATTACCAGATAAGTTTAAAATACCAGTAACATCTTGTACTATTCCACCAGTTCCAGCTAAAGAAGTAAGTACATTAATTGTATTACTATTCGTCAATCGTATTGCAGCTCCTGTTACTGTTAATGTATTACTAGTAAAATCAAGAGTACTCGTATAATTTCCAGTAAATGTTGCTAAAGGCAATGTTAATGCTACTGTTCCACTGATAGTTTTTGAAGAACCAGTAAATGTATGTGAACTACCAGTTAAAGTAGTGATTGTTGATGAATTTACAACTAAATTAGACCCAAAACTAAAGGTATCTAGAACTGTATTGGTACCACCACTTGTTTCATCCCATACTGCAGTTGAATTTAAAGTTACATCGCCAGTAAAAATCATAGCACGAACTGATGCACTTGTAGACCCAAAATTGATAGTCCCCGAAACTGTAGTTGTTCCTAAAACCGAAAGCGGTCTATTGGCAATAACGCTTCCCCCATTATTTATAGTTAATGCGCCTAAAACGACACTTACTCCTGAGGTATTCATAGACAAAATAGCACCATTATTAATAAGAACTGAGCCCAATGCAGTCTGCGTTAAATTAGCACCAATTTCCACAACATTTCCGGCAGTTGTAGCAATAATTACAGTATCGCCTGTAGCAGGGACAACTCCTCCAACCCAAGTTGAAGCGGTTGCCCAAGTTCCACCTGTTGATGTACTGGTAATAGTAGCAGAATGCAATTGCATGCTTGCTAATAGTAAAAACAATATTGAAAAGATTGCTCTTTGCAATGGAAATCTCTTTTCTAGTGAAAAGTTCATTTTACTAGAAATTGTGTAGGTTGTTGATTTCATAGATTTGAGTAACATTTTTTTCATGATAGTTTTTTAAACAGAAATTGTTTGTTTATATTTTAACGAGACAAAGCTAAATATATTTTTTCGATAAAATGCTATATAACATCGATAAAATGCATTTTTTTAACGTTGTAATGCAATTTTATAAATTTTATAGGGTATTTTTCTTATTTTTATTATAATTATAATTCATCCTTTTGATTTCATTAATATTAGGGCTTCTTATGACATACCTATATTTTCTTTTTTTATGGTATAGCACCAGTATATTATTGAATTCAATATACTCCCTATATCTTGCGCAAAGTTAGATTCTACATAGCATACCAAGCAAAATAGACTGATAATCTACAGTAAAAATCGATGTATAGCATTTAGATTTTACTTTATCGGTAAAAAGGAAACTTTCATAGAAAGTTTTTTAAATGTATAAGCAATATTTCTTGGCATCTATAGACGCATATATAATTGAATACGAATAGTTTACCTTTTTATAAAAACTCTTTAATACATTAAATCAATAGTAGCAAGAATGATTGAATAGTAAATAGAAGCACACTTAAGAATAGTGTATTGATATAGTATCCATGCTATATCCATGCTATATCCATGCTATATCTATGAAAATATTAGTGACTGTATTCGGGATATTAATAGATATCTATCAACTCTAATCAGGGCCATTTATGAAACAAAAGACTACTTTAAAGTTGACTTTTTTTAGTATAAATAATAACAGGCAATTAATAAGATAGTTTGCTTAAATAGCATACGAAAATCAAAGAAGTGATTGGTATAAGATCTTTTATGTTATTCATTTCAACTTATATTATTATGAATAATTATAATATAAGGAATATTGATTAGGTTAATGAGCAATATTCTTGATGTATTGCTTCCCAAATTACTTTTTGATCATAACGAGAGGTTATTTGGAGTCTTGCATTGGTTCTTTGAGATAAATATAATTCAGGGTTCTCAATATATAATTGCATTTTAATTTTAAGTTCCATTTTGTTTTTTACTGGTATTATTGTACCATTAACACCTTCAGTAATTATTTCATTGCAGCCATTAATATTAGTTACTATGCAAGGTAACCCCATAGCACCAGCTTGCATAACCACATTGGGAAAGCCTTCTCGATAACTTGGAAAGACAAGAATATTTGATAATTTCAAGTAGGGTCTAACATCTGTTTGAAAGCCTACTGAAATAATAGATGCATTTTGATAAATTAATGCTAATGTTTTTGGAAATAGCGGATCTAATTCATTTTCATAGTGACCCACCAAAAGTAACTTTGCATGGGCATGAAACTTTTGCACTTGTTCAAAAGCAATAACTAATTCATTTATTCCTTTATCTTTTACTAACCGACCCACAAAAACAAAAACAAAATCGGAGTCAGCTATATTATGCTGTTTTCGCAAGTCTTCCGTTTGAGATGTTGAGATTTGTTCTGGATCAAAATAATGAGTATTAATTCCATTAGAACTCCCATTACCTAAAACTTTCAATTTTTGAGGATTACAAAATTTCATTTCAACAATAATGTCTTTTAACCCCAAAGAATTAGGATATACATGTGTGGCACAAGCATAGGTCAATCGTTCAACTCTATTTAAAATTTTCCTTTTTACACCTGTAGCTTCCATTAAAGGCATTCCAGCAACAGTATGCAATCTAAAGGGGACTTTAGCAATCTTTGCGGCCAACATCCCAACTATACCAGCCTTTGGAGTATGTGAATGTACTATAAGAGGTTTTTCACGTTTCAACAACCTAACCAAAGCAATTAAAGCAAGAAGGTCTTTAATTGGAGTAATTTCACGAGACATTTCAATAGCATGAGTAGCTACTCCTTCTCGTTCTCCTACTTTTTTCAAATAGGTCTCGTCCGATGAAATTGCTGTAATATCATAATAATCACTCATATACGACAATTGGCCATATAACAATTTATCCATAGAAATTGGAACTGTCGTAATTCGTATTAATTTAGGTTTCATGTATTAGATTCGGTTTTCGTAATAAAATATAGGTCTTAATATAATATAAAAACACCCAATATAAAAAAGGTTGGTACATTATTTTAGTACGCATAAATATACCTAAATTGGCATATCGTTGAATATAAAGCAAGCTAGCAATACCAAAATAAACTATAATAATAATTATCCAACTTGGATGATGCATTTTTTTTGCATAAACCAAAAGTATAACACCTGTAATACAGAACAAAGTAAAGGCAATCAGATTTTCAATACTAGCTAATATGGCCCATATATTAGGTGCATCAAAAAAGAAGGGTCTAAAATTCAAAGCAAATAATTTTTCAATATAGTTATATTCCAACATCGGCACATAGGATCCTGAATGTCTAAAAGAAATTATTGAATAGTTATTGAATCGTTCTATACGACTCCAATTCCAATATTTTATTCTAGTCAGTTGAAACACCATTAGAACTAAAATTGGCAGAATTAACACAGCAGAAAAAACGACATAACTCTTCGTTTTAAATGAATATTTTTTTTGAAGAAGCATGGTAATCGTACTTGCAGATAGTAGCATTAATAAAATATGAGGTCGAATTAACAACACCAATAAAATACCCAAAACAAATTGTAATGAATTAAACTTCTGAGTATATATTGCATAAAATATAGAAGCTAATCCCCAAAACACGAGTGCCTCTTTACCCAAAGACGCTGTCCAATAATGAAGATTTGGAAGTAAAAACAACAAATATAAAAGGTTGTAATTTTTATACATAAAGGAATCCTTAAATATTAATTGGGTCAAATTCATCCATTTTAAAATACCCAAAAAACCAATTATTCCATACATAAGAAATCCGCTCCAATAGGGAAATCCCAATTTTATAAATGGATAATTAAAAAGAATAATAATATCGGTTCCGTAATGAATGAAATCTGTCCAAGAATACAAATTAAGATTAAAGTTTCGAGCCCAATACAATTGAGCATCAGATCCTTTATGTATTCGCAATAGATATGCAATACCAATAAAAAATAAATGATATATAAACAGGAGAACAGTGAATTTAGTACACCTTTTCAATAGCATCTTTTATTAAGATTTGTTTTTATTTTTTTAAATAGGGGCTTGCCAAATCTTGCATGGTTAAACTTTGCATTCCATAGTTTTCTCTGCAAAAGGAAAACTCTTCAATAATACTTTTTAAAGCCTGAATTGCCCCTTCTGAATCCATTCCAAAATTATGGGGATGCCACCACAAATGATACACTTCACCTTGCTTGGCTGCATTTCGAATTTCATTTTTTATACGGAACAAACGGGCTTTATTTAACAGTTCAACTCTATGTTGTGGACGAAGAAATCGACTTGCCTTTTGGCATACCACATCCCCTATTTCTATTTCAGTTGAAGGATATGATTTTTTACCTAACGGAAAATAAGCATCGCTACTTCTTACTATTTTAGTAGTTAAGGTGTTTGGTTTATTTGTATCCCAATACCATGCAGTAGGATTAGTTCGTACAGTTTCAATTTTATTTTTGAAACACACTTCTAAATATTCATGATTGAATTGATTTCTAGGAAATACTAATGATTTTAATTCAACACCTTTATTATTTGCTAATTCAACTGCTTTTTGAATATCTGCTTCAAATTGGTCTATATTTTGTCCCTTTTCCAAACAATAATAGTGTGAATAAGTATGTGTCCCAATTTCTTGACCTGGTATTGATTGAATTTTTTTAAGTATCTGTGGGGCGAAGAAAAAATGATCTAATCTACTTTTATGATGCTTTTTTCCATACTCATAAGGATTTAAAGCCTTATTTTCATAGGTAGGTAATTCATGTGGAAAATTAGAAAACCACTGTTCCCAATTTTCATTAAACAACATTCCTACAGTTGCCCAAGTAACATGAATTGAATTCTTTTCAAATATTGAAAGCATTTCAGGTATTGCTTTTAAAGTATTATTAAAATAAGAAACCCTATCCTGCAATTCTACATGATCAAAAACACCCCAAATTAATTCAAAATCAAGTGATATTACTAAAGTACCTTTTTCCATGAAATAAATAATTTAAATTGTCTCAGCTTGTAAATCATTTTTTTTATTTAATGTATTTTGCTTTTCATCGGCTAAAAAATAATAAATCACGAAAAAGCCAAAATACATTACCATCGATTTTTGACGCATAATAATCCCAAGATTTGACATTACAAAAGTCATAGCATAGGATGCTAATAAAAAAGTAATTGCTGACATTTTTACTAGATAAGGAGCTGTTCTAATAAATCCAATAAATCGCTTATTGAATATCTTCATAAATAACAATAAATAAACTAAGTTTTCTGCGGAACTAAACAAACCTAAAAAACTAGGAGAATCAACAAACAATGGTCTAAACCAAAATGTAAATAACTTCATTGGCAATGGATAACTCTGCATCGCTACTCCTGAACCAGCAGATGATTCTAATCGATCCGATTGTTCATTTGAATACTGTTGAAAATCTTCTACTGCTGTATCTGTACTTTGAATATTTGCAATACCTAAAATTGTATTACTGGCACTATACAAAAAAAACAAGGACGCTGAAATAATTATTATTCGCATTCCAATACTTAATTTTTCTCTTCCTGTTAATAATCCAACCATAACTCCTGTTAACACAAATAACATTACAGGTGGCCTAATCATATAGACGAAATACCCCCCTAACATTAGAAAAAACAATCTCTTTTGAGGTTTTTTTAAAGAATAAGTAAACATCATTAATCCCATAAAGATTAAAGAGCCTTTACCTAATGAAGCGGTCCAAAAATGCATGTTAGGAAAAAAAAGTATCAATTGTAATAAATCATATTTTCCAAATACAGTTACATTTAATTTAATATTTTCTTTAAAAAAAATGTATGCAAATACAAAACCAATATATCCAAACCATGAATACAACAACATCATTGATTCAAATGAAAGACCAATGTTTACAAAAGGGGCAGAAAAATTATCTATAAAATGAGTTCCAGTATATTGTATAATATCCCAATTCCCGCTAATACTTTCAGCAGAATTATAATATTGTATAGAATCTGACCTACTATATATTGTAGTTAGATAATAAACTATAAAGAAAAAAACATGAAAAAAAAATAGATTGTTAAGTGTTTTTTTTGATACATAAGGATGTGTTTCAATAACTTTAGTAAAAATCATTTTATTGAAAAACAACAGTATAAAAAATAATAAAATAAAATCCATAATTAAAAACCTATTTAAAAAATGACCTATCAATTCCATTAAAATAAATAAAAGGGATTAAATTGAAAATACACACTTTTTTTAACGAACAAATAAAGGTAAAAATTAATGCAATTACTAACTAAAATAGTTTCTAATTAAAATAATTCTAAATCCCCTAATGAATAAACCCAATTGTCAATTATACTAGAATTAATCTTGAAAACTTCATCACAATTCACAGTTCTTAGTGTAAATATAGGCCCAAAAGATCCAAAAACATTTATTGAAAACAAGTTTTTATCAGCAGTTGTAATTATCATTCCTAAATTCACAATAGCATATCTAATAATCGTTGATTGAATTGCCAATTTTGTTTTCAAATCTTTTTTACCAATACATTCTACAACACGTAGTTCCTTAAAATATTTATGTTTTTTAACATACATAACCAAATAAAAAGAATCATTTGAAATAATATTATAATCTTGTAAAGGATTATTCTCATATCTCCATTTCAAGTAGAGTGCTGATTTTGGAGTGAAATATGTATTATTTGCCTTTAAAAACTCGTTCCGTTCAAAACAAATATTTTCCAATTCATTTTCTTTTATTTCATTCCCCCTTTTTTTATAAAACAAAACTAAAAAAACATAAAAAAAAGTCGGAATTATAGAAACTTTTATTTTTCCAATTATTTCCCAACCCATTTTAATATATCCAGGTCTACTTTTTTCATTTGGGGTATTAAAGACAAAACATGGGCCTTTTTCTCCAATTAAATTTATGGCACTTAGTGTAAGTTTACTAAATATACCTTTACCTTGAAAATCAGGATGTGTACTAGTATCAACTGCACGATATGCAGTATGTATCACCTCTTTATATTGCCATCTCCATTGCATAAATGCTCTTACTCCAACCATTCTATTATTTTCTTCAGCTATTAATACTGGAGAAATCCCAAAAGGGTTATCAACATGCTTATATCTCCATGTCTCTTGTGATTTTTTTATTTTAGATTCACCTAAACTAATCTGAATAAGTGAAATTATATTATCTAAATCTTCAGAATTTGGTTTTCGTATTATCATAAAATTGAGTATAAAGCAATTCTAAATTTTCAACCATTGTTTCTATACTAAATGATTGTTTTACTCTAGTTCGAGCTGCTTGCTGATATGTTTTTGATTTTAATGGATCATGTGACAATTGAATTAATTCATCTGATAATTGTTCCCAATCATCAACACCTACAACTATACCATCTATTAATGGCCTTAAGACTTCTTTAATTCCTCCTGCATTAGTTGATAAAATTGCACATCCCATACTCATAGCTTCTAATAAAGCAATGGGCAATCCTTCGAAAGATGAGCACATCATAAAATAATCCATTACCTCATAATAAGGTTTTACTTCAGATTGTAAACCCGCAAAAAAAACTTTTCCTTCTAAATTTAAGGTTTGATATTTTTCTTTTAACAAAGGTTCTAATGGACCTGCACCAACTATTACACCATATATATTTGGGTTTTGATCAATAGCTTTTGCAATTATTTCAAGCCATAAATCCAATCTTTTTTGAAATCTAAAAACAGCTACCGTACCTACTACAACCCCTTCTAATGGTATGCAAAATTGATTTCTTAATGCTATACGAGAAGACGAATCATTTCGACAAAAATTTGAAACATTAACCCCATTTAACAAAGTTGTAATCTTAATTTTGGGGTGAATGTTTTTTTGAATTGAATTTGTAACATCTAATGAAACACCTATGCCTAATGTTTGATAATTAAAAGTTAATCTATTAATCAATCGTGTTATATAATGATAGCGTTCTTGTAAATTATGTTCAGTATAAAATGTGATTTTTTTTGTGAAAAAACACACTATTCTACTTACAAAACCCGCCCATGGTAAATGAGCATGTATTATTTGAATATCATTATCCTTACAATACTTAATGATTTTTCTATATTGAAATAGTATTTGAATATTATTATTTGCAGGAAATAATGACACCTTCCCTCCTGCTAATTCAATAGCTGACACCAATTGATTTTTCCATGGCAAAAAATAAATATAATGAAATTCAAATCGTTCTTTATCATGAGCTTTTAATGTTTCTGGCAATAACATCTCAGCCCCGCCTCTTCCTAAAGATTTTATAATATGAAGAATTTTTATTTTGGCCATTTTTTATATGTATTGTAACTTAATTGAATTAAAATCTATTTTTCTGAAACAAAGTATTTAAATTAAACTTTTTAATCGCATTTCGTAATGGTTTTTCAAAAAACAAAAAACTTAAAGATGATAGTATTAGTAAAGAAAACAAGCGGATGAAAAATAATTTTGGGTCATTTAACTCCAATCTTATTCCTGTATGTTTTTCAATTAAAAAAGGAGTAAATATCTTAGAAACAGGTCTTTGAAGTATGTATACACTAAAACTAATTTCACCAAGAAAAATAAAAAAATCTTTTTTAAAAAATGAAGTAATTAAATCATTAGATATCGATATTAATAAAATCAAAGGAACAAATATAAAACTCAAAAAACCATTATGATAATTCACTCCAAAATGAAACTTAAAAAGGATTAACAATGCTACAATTAATAATAATATAGGAATTAAATAGTTTACTTTTTTATTTGTTTCATGGGTTTTTATAAAATATATAGCTGATAAATTTCCAATTAAAAATTCATTTAAATGCAAAAATGGGTGGTAATACATGTTTTCATCTTGAAAAATAGATATAACAATACATTTTGAATTTAATAACTGAAAGAAAAACTGATTTATAACCCAAAATGAAATTATCAATATTGAAGTAGATTTAAATGTATATTTTCTATAAAAATTATTTACCAAAATAGGAAATATCAAATAAAAAAACATTTCAACTGACAGTGACCATCCAGGGAAATTTATAGTAAGGGCTTTATAAGGAATCCAAGCTTGGATCATAAATATATTTAAAGTAAAATCATACCAATTTATCTTTAAAAATAATTTCATTCCAATTGTAATAAAAATAGCTAAAAAATAAACCGGATAAATTCGAGCAATTCTATTTTTAATAAACTCTAAAAAATCAATTCTAACTTTATCTTTATAAGCTATTATCATTACAAAACCAGACAACACAAAAAAATAGCTCACACCAACATTAGCTTGAGTAAAAATAAAGCTCAAACTACCCTTAGTAAAGTATTCAATATCCTTTCCTAAATGAAAAATCACTATTAATATAGCTGCAACAAATCGTGTAAATGTTAGTTGTTGTATTCTCATTTATTAAATTACTTTTTTATTGATTGATATTTTAATTCAAATTTTTTTGCTATTTCATTATTTAAAAAAGAAGTATGAACTAATTCATAAGCCTCTTTCTTAATGTTTTCTATATTTGAATCTAGAACTTCACAAATAGACTTTACAAATTGTTCTTCATTAAAATCATTTATTAAAAACCCAGTAATATTATGATTTATTATTTCTGATATCCCACCTACATTATAGGCAATTACAGGAGTCTTTACATACATAGCCTCTAAAATAACTGCTGGCAAGCCTTCTATAGTGCTAGGTAAAATAAGCACATCCGATTTTGAAATATAATCCAATGGATTATTTATCCATCCATGAAAAAATATATTACTTAAATCCTTTTCATGAACTATTGATTTAATTTGTTCTTTCAAAGGCCCATCTCCAATAAGATGTAACGCAATATCAGATCTCTTTTTTAATAATTTTTCCCAAATATTTAAAATCCCAATATGGTTTTTTTCAAATGTGAATCCACCTACATGAATAATGTGTTTTAATTTATTATCTTGTATTTCATACACTTCCTCATTTATTTTTTGCTGCTCAATACCGATTGGAATTGCTTCAATTTTATTTTTCACAAAAGGATATAATTGGATTAAATCCATCTTTGAATGTTCAGATACCGATATAATATAATCTGTTTTTAAATATAAAATTTCATTCCACTTTTTTGAAAAAATAGATTTAACATAACTACTTACCATACTGGCATTACGAGCTACAATTACAGATTTCCATCCAAACAAAGTTTTAGACAAAATTGCCCATTTCAAAGTATCCCCAGCGTTACATTGCACTATATCCGGATTATATTTTGAAACTAAATGAGCTAACTGACTCCATCCTTTAACATCAAACAATCTATTTTTTATAGGACGATTTAAATATAATATTTCTCCTGAGAATGGTAAATCAGAAACTCCTTCAAACAACGATATCAAAACAACTTTATGGCCTAATTCCTGTAATTTTCCAGAAAGTTGAGCTGCAAATATTTCTGCACCTCTTTTTTGTGGCTTTTGAATCAATTGAAATATAATCATCTTTTTATTAATTTAGAAAATAGCTGCAACATTTTAGAATGGATTATTTCTATTTCAAATTTCTCCTTAAATAATTCAGCGCTTCTATTTCCATAATCTTTCCTTAAAGATGGATTTAAAATCATTTTTGAAATACATGATGCTAATTCAGAAGGATTATCTAAATCAAAAGTAAGAGCGTTTTTATTTATCTCTACGACTTCTAACATCATTGGCAAATTACTGCATACAATTGGTAATGATGCTGCTTCTGCCTCAATTAAAACTCCTGGAAGTCCTTCAAATCGAGATGGAAAAACAAACAAATCAGCTATTTTCAATAATTCAGAAACGTCTGTACGGTGTCCTAAAAACGTAATACATTTATTTAATTTTTTATCTTGTACTCTTTGTGTTAATTTCGAAGTTGCTTTACCCTCTCTACCTACAATTAAAAGATGTATTTTACATTTGATCTCATCATCTAACAGGTCTATTGCATCAATTAATACATCTTGTCCTTTTTGATATTCTTGTCTGCCAATATTAATTAAAACAAATTTATCTGGAGAAATATTTAAATTAGATTTTAAAGCATCATCAAAGCTAAGCGAATTAGGCTTTCTTCCTCTATGTATTACTGTTAATTTTGATTTTGGTATTAATAATTTTTGGTGATAATGTTGTGCTACAGTATGTCCATTTGCATGAAAATGATGTGTCCCCCTTATTTGGGTAATAAAATCTAAAAATTGATAAAAACCCAATTTAAATTTAGTTATCCCAGGTTCTTTTAATCGATTTTCATGATATGTCAAATTTACTAAGCTTTCAACATGTACAAAAGACCTTGAAAAAATAGAAATTGATCTAACCAAAATATTAGATTTAAACAAAACTGAGTGTATTATTTCTGGCTTAAAATCTTCAATTATTTTTTTTAATCCATTTCTATTTTCTCTAAAACTTGAATTTGAAAGAGTATGAATTATTGACTCATCTATATTAAATTCAGAAGGATTATACTCAGGATTCATTTTTTTGATTTTACATATCTCAATCTCGATCCCTTTATTTTTTAAAAAGCTAAAAAAAGATAATGTTGAAAACTCAGCTCCGCCAGTAAAAAAAGAATCTATAACTAATAAAACTTTCATATAAATTTCTTTTTTATTTGTCGTTGACAATCTACAAAATGCCAACCATTAACCATATTAAAAGTATGAATTGCTAAACTTTTTGAATCCCAATACGGATATATAGTATCAACGAGTATTTCATCATATGAAAATGCATCTAATTTTAGAATTTCATGAAATTGAATTGCATACCCATATTTAGGAGTTCCTAATTGTGCAACTCTATAATATTTCCCATCTTTTTCTACTATTTTCCCGGCACACCTACCACCTCTTACATCTAATTTTATTGGACTTGAAGGATGTAATTTCCATGCACCAATTGGCCCTTCAGGCAATTCAAACAATAATAAATAATCATTAGGAGAAATGGCATTTGAAATTCTTTCAGAAGCAAAACTATACCATTTAGAATTGTACTCAAACGGCGTTACATCAAATAATTTTTTATCATTAAAAATAATTTTTTCTTCTTTCCACTGAAAAGGAAATTCAGTTGATTTGTAAATTTTTAATTTATTTGAATCACCACTTTCAGGCATCATTAACCAATCACCATCATATTTAAAAACATAAGGATAAGAAAGATGGTATTCTTCTTCTAAAACTACTTTTGGATCACAAAAACTATTTGATGTAGAATCAAATTCAAAACAAACAATCTTTCCTTTGCGATCTTTCCCTATCTGTTCTGCAAATAGATACAATGTATTAGAATCAATTATTGGAAAAGGGTCTGCCCAATTATTACCTTTTGAAGGAATTAAATCTATAAATCTATATAAAGAAGTTTCTGAATTATTTTTTTTAGAATGTTTTATAATCCATTGCTGTTCATATCTAAAATCTTGATATGCTTTTTTTAAAATTCTAAAACTGTAAATAATAAATATTTTAAGTGTAGCTTGATTTGATGGATTTTTATAAAGCGGATAATCATAAAAATTAAAAACAGGTTTTTCAGTCTTTAAACTATTTGTAATTAATTGAGATAATTTTTCTTTAAATAACTGAACTCCTAATTCATAAACTTGTACTTGATTCCTATAATATGAAAGTGAATCGGTTTTAGTAAAAGCTTTGCCTATTACTTCACCTCCATCTAAATCTTCATTGATTTTTTGTAAAGTAACACCAGACACAGGTTCTTTAAGAACAACCTCCCAAAAGGCAGGTGGACCACCCCTATTTACCTTATTATCACCGTGATGTAATGACCAAACCCCTAATTTTGGTATATTTAAAAATGATCCTCTTAAAATTCTAAACCCAAAACGAAGAATCAAATCAGGTTCCAAAAATTTTACATGATTAATGCAATCTTCATCTAACCAATCACTATATTGTTTTTGTTTTGGTTTTGTATAATATATAAAATTAGCATCTAATTCTAATTGAATATTTTGAAATGGATTATTTGAAGAAGCAAATAATTTCCTATCAACATAACGCAAACTTCGATATAATATAGATGACTCAGATTTATTTTTAGATTCATTAACTATTGTTCCGACAATTTCAAAACTAGATGAATCATTAACAAATTTAACAATATCTGCAACCCATTTTTTTACTACAATCCCATCTGTTAATATTAATACTCTAATAGGTTTTTTCATAGAAACAACTATAATTTAATTTGAATATCTGTAGTAATTTTTAAACCATTCTACAAATTTAGGAATACCTATTTCCAAAGGTGTAGTTGATTTATATCCTAATTTTTCAATTTCACTTGTATCTGAATAAGTTATTACAACATCTCCTTTTTGAGGAGGCATAAAATTAAATTCAAAAGTAGTTTCTAATTCTTTTTCTAAAAGCTGTATAAAGTTCATTAACTCAACAGGACTTCCATTACCAATATTCAATATTTGATAATTTGAAGCAATTTTTTCACTTGTACATACTAGAATTATCCCTTGTACAATATCATCTATATAAGTGAAATCCCTTTTTTGATTTCCATTATTAAAAACTTTAATAGGCTCCTTTTCAACTCCTGCTTTTGCAAATAGTATTGGAGCCATATCTGGTCTGCCCCATGGTCCATATACAGTAAAAAACCGTAATCCCGTAATTCTAAATTGATATAAATCAGCATAGGCATGAGCCATAACTTCATTACTCTTTTTAGTTGCTGCATAAAAACTTACTGGTGAATCCGTATTTTGAGTTTCTATAAATGGTATTGAATCTGTATTTCCATATACTGAAGAACTAGATGCAAATACAAGATGTTTAACTTTAAAATTTCTACATGCTTCTAGTATATTATAAAATCCTACAATATTACTATCAATATAGTCTCTTGGATTAGTTATAGAAAATCGAACTCCAGCTTGTGCTGCTAGGTGTACAACAACTTCAAATTGATTTATGGCAAATAATTCATTTATTTCATCGCTATTTTGAATATCTAACTGAATAAACTTGAAAGAATCTAAACCATTAATAATCTTATTATAACCGATTTTATTTTCATCAATTCCTAATTGTTTTAATCGATCAAACTTTAATTGAGTATCATAATATGGATTAATATTATCTAATCCTACAACCTCAAATCCAAGTTTTGAAAATTTTTGTACTGTATGCATTCCTATAAACCCAGCAGCCCCTGTTATCAATACTTTCATAGTAACCTTTTATTATATATTCATTATTGTAAAAATAAATATTACATAATAATATTATTTAACATTTCTAAAACCTTTCCTATTAAATTGAAAATGGGCAATTCCTAATATAATCATTTTTGCATTTATAAAACCATATTTAAAACCAAAACGAAATCCATTAATGATTTTCAATAAATATCTAAAATAAGATTTAATAATTACACTATAATTTCTATTTTTATTCTGAATGATTAAACTATTTCTTGTTGAATAATATTCTCTCCAAATTTTATTTTCATCTTTTCTCCCACCTCTTTCCTTTTTTTTATTTAGAGTATTATAAAACATTCTATGCTTTTTATATAGTTGCTTATCAACTCGTAAATCATAACCTGCACTTTGCAATCTAATATCAAAATCTAATTCTTCAAAACCATAAAATAAGGATTCATCTGGAAAAACATGGTTTTTAATATATACTTTTGAATTGACAATTTTGCACATTCCTCCAGCAATGTTATCAACCTTTAAACTTCCTTTTCCTTCTAACTCTTCATCTTTTACCCTTATTATTTTTCCTGATTTCTTATCATAATATTGTCCAACAGCTCCAACACAACCACACTTTGGTTCTTTAACAGCAATTTTTAATAATATTTCGAATACATTTTCATATAAAGGTGGGTCATCGTCATCTATCCAACCTATCCAATCATAATTTTGTTGAGATAATAATTGTAATCCATATTTAGCTGCACCAGCTGGACCAGAATTATATCCAACTGCATAGTATTCAACTGGTAAATAATTTAGTTTTTCTACAAGAACAGCCGCACTTTGTTCTGGATCATTATCAATTATTAAAACTTTTTCTGGAGGAAATGATTGCCTAAATAATTTTTCTATAGTAGATTCTAATACAGATACTCTTTTATAAGTCATTACAAAAGCAGCAAAACGAAATTCTTTTTCCATAAATATCTACAAATGAAAACTTATTAAAAATTGTTATTTAAAATAAATTTGACCTTTCCATATAAATTCTTTTTAACTGGTTTCAATTTTATTTTTTGTTGCCATTTCATTAAAACTCCTACTTCACCAGAACTTCGAAAATCATCCATATTAAAACATCCCATAGTTTTTAAGTATATTTTGTATTAATCAAATAGCCAGATATATTAACATGCGTTATTTCAATCCGTTAAATTTTCTTAAACAATATATTTTTTATTTAGTTAAACTAATCTACCATTTTCAATTTAAGCAAACCTTTAAAACAATTTTTAATTAATAAAAAATAATACAATTTATTACTTTTTTTAGACTCATAAATTGAAATCCTTCTTAACAATAATAAAAGATCATATTTTGAAATATTTTCATTTAATACCCAATTATAAAATGTTACATATAATAAATATTTTGTGTTATAGTTTTGACCTTTCCATATCCTATTCCCTTCATGCCTTCTAATCAATGCCACAGGGTTTTTTAAATCTCCATTTATTAATTTCTTTTTTAATGCAATTCTTAGCCACATTTCACTATCTTGATGAAGAATTAACTTGGATGAAAAATATCCTACATCATCAAAAACAGATTTTCTCAAAGTAATACCATTGGTATGAAAATGGCCATAGGTTCCAATCAATAAAAAATGAAATAATTCTTCAGGTGAAATTACTTTTCGTAAATAAAACATTTTACCATCTTCTTCATCTAAATATCCAACTGCCGAATATACTCCATCTATAGAATTATTAGAAGTGAAAATTGATTTATCAACTCTAAATCTTGAATTACAATATACATCATCAGCATCTAAAAATGAGATATATGGATATATTGCATTTTGTATCCCTAAATTTCTACTCTCCGAAGCTCCCCTATTTATATTATTCTCATGGGTTAATAATTTTATTTTTTCGAATCGTTCTTCTAACTTTTTGCACATGGATAGTGAATTGTCCTTTGAACCATCTTCAATCAAAATTATCTCCCCTACTTCAATCAAATTCACAGCTGATTCAATTGCTTGTTCGATATATAATTCAGCATTATACACAGGTATAATTACGGAAACTTTAAAATCTAATTTATTGGCAATTTGAATATCCATAAAATAGTTTATTGTATATTAATTTTTACTTGAATTTATCTAACTTAACTTTTTGATAACTTCTATCCTTTATTTATCCACTTCACAAAATCAAAATTCATTCTGTATACCCAAGCATATTTAAAAGGATCTGAAACTTCTCCATTTTTTTTAAAAAAATTCAATAAAACAAATTTCTTTAATCCATCATACTTTTTTGAAACAAAAATGACTTTATTTTTAAATGGAAATTTTTCAAATTCTATAAGATCTTTTGAATCTATCATGTGAGAATCTGAAAACTTAAAAAATAAATTATTAAAATCAATACGTTCCTTTCTCTGATTCCATTTTAATTGAGCATCAATATTGTCTTTGGAATGCAAAAAATGAATTTCTATATCCCCCAATATTCCAATTGGATAATATTTATTTTTATTCTTTCTATGTGTATTTGACACTTCATATTTAGATTCATCAACAAATACTAAATCTAACGATAAATATTTTTCTAATTCTTTAACAAACTTAATATAACATGATGAATAGATAAACAAATTAACCGTGGGTGAAGTATATGGAATACCTAAATCTAAATAAACACTTCCGCCCCAACAATCATTTGAAATTATAGAAAATTTTTTATTTTTTAATCGAAATCGCATCAGTTTTCTAAAAATTAATTCTGCGATATAATCTAAATATTTATATATTCTCATGACACCAAATTAATATATTATTTATAATGTATAGGATCGTATCTCTTTCCTCTTTTATTTAAAATAGCATCCCGAATTGCTCTTAATTTAAAAATTAATCGAGTACCTTTTTTATCACCACTTAAAATTATACTTAAAGTATATTTTAATTCTCGTATTAACCAACCCTTAAATATAATAATAGACTTTCTATCTATTGCAAGCCATAAATGATTTCGAGTATTATAATATTGTCTCCAAGGAGGAGTCCCATCTTTCCCCCCCAATTTACCATCTTCAATAAGACCATTGGGTAAGGTATACACCCCTATACCAGCATCTTTTGCTTTTAAACAGTAATCAAATTCATAAGTCCCCATAAAATATAAAGGGTCACAATATCCAATTTTTTCAATTGTTTTTTTAGAAATAATACAACCATCAAAAGTGATTAAATCAGTTTTAATGATATCATTACTCACATCAATATAAACAGGCTTTCTAACTCCATTCCAATATAAAAGAACCGCTTTATTATTTTCATCCTTATTTGCTATTTTCAACAAACCAACTTGACTTTTTTCTGTATCAAGATACTCAAGCATTGACTGTAATGAGCCATCAACAGGTCTTGAATCATCATTAAATAACCATACCCAATCATACCCTCTCTCAAATGCAAGTTGCATTCCTTTTGAAAATCCACCAGCAGAAGCAATATTTTCATTTAAATGTACTGACAATATGTCTTCGTAATTAGAATCAAGTATTTGTTTAGTGCTATCAGTACTATTGTTATTAATAATTATAATATCATTATCTAAAACACCTTGTTTTTGGATTGCACTAATCGTTTTCACGAGTTCATCACATCTATTAAATGTAACAACGACTACTGAAATCTTATAATTATTTAACATATTTATATAAATTAATTTTGAGATATTATTTTTTAAAAGAATAATAAAACGCTCTTCCCAATGACTTTAAATTTAGGGGCTTTTTAAAATACCCTATCCATATTAATTTTTTTCCTTCTTTTTTTCTACCAAGATAAAAACAATTTACTCCAGCAATTTGATATAGTAATTGAGACCATTTTCGTTTTTTATCAATAATACCTTTATGCTTTTCAATTACATAATAAAAAAAATCAATTTTATTCTGCCTGTTCGCTCCTCCTTCACTATAAGTAATATCATATGTTATATTACTATTTTCAATAGTATCAATTCGGCAATTATTAAAATTAATTCTCCAATTTAATTCTGTATTTTCACCAAACTTCAAATTCTCATCATACATTCCAATTTCAAAAAAAATATTTTTATTTATTGCAAATGTGCCTGCTAAAAATGAACTTGAATCATTTTTAAAATCCTCAGTTAGTTTACTCTTGCAAAGAACAACATCGGTTTTGTCGTGTTGTAGTATTAAAAAAAAATCTTTTAACCAAATATCATTTACATAATCATCGCTATCTAAAAAAACAAGAAATTCGCCGTGGGCTAATTTACTTCCTTGATTTCTAGCAACACTTACACCACTATTTTCTTGAAAGAAATAACGTATCCTAGAATCTTTATATTTATCTAAAACATCTTTAGTATTATCTGTACTTCCATCATCTACTACAATCAATTCAAAATTAAAATATTCTTGAGCTAAAATAGAATTTATACATCTTTCTATTATAAAAGCCCGATTAAATGTAGGTACTATTACTGAAAAAAAGGGGGTGCTATTATTTTTCATGAATTACTTTTACAGATTTTAGCAAATTAAGTCTCCAATCCTTTAAATTATATTCATTTTTTGACCATAAATAGATTTCATTTTGAAACTTTTCAATCTCTAAATTAGAAGTAAAGATTGAATTAATGCCATTTAAATAATCAAATTTGGTAAAACAAGGAATAATAAACCCCTCATTAACAGCATTTTCAAATCCTCTACAGCCAAATTCACTAGTAATAACTGGCCTCCCCATCATTAGTGATTCTACAATCTTTATACTACTCCCACCTCCTTGAAATACAGGAGCTATAACAACACTGTTCTTTTTATAAACTTCTTGTATTGAATCAACATTATATAATACTTGTATATTTGAATAAGATGAAATAATTGAATTCATTTCTTCACTATAGAATGGTACACTTGATACAATTGTCATCTCAATTTTTTTTATATTTTCATTTAAATAGGGCCAAATTTCTTGTAAAAACCATTTTATCCCATCAAGATTTGGTTTATAACTTAATTTACCAACAAACAATAAATTTATTGAATCACAACTTGTAAAGTCCAAATTACTATTTGTCAATAATTGAAATGGTAAATTTGGTAAAATCTCATTATAACAAAGTTTGTTTTTTTCATTTTTTACAAAAAAAGCAAGATCTATTTTTGAAATCAAATGCTTATATTTATTCAAATTAATTAGATATCTAAATTGGAGGATTAATTTAGATACTAAATTATTTTCAAGTATTTTTTTTGAGTGAAATAGTTCAAAAAAATCATCATCAATATCACAAATTATTTTAAGATTGTTTGGTATTGATGAAACTGGATTAATATATCTAGAAAAAACAAAACTATATTGATTCTTTTCATTAAGCTCTTTAATAAAAGTATTCAATCCTTTATCTCCTATAAATGAATACCCTATTTTCTTTTTAACTTTATAAACCCATGAATCTCTATTTGTTGTAAAATACAAAAAATTAATATTTCTAGATTGAAAAGCCTTGGAAGCAATTTGAAATTCATTTAAATTATCCACAATTAGAAAATCAACTCTATATTTTGAAGATAATGCATCTAATATAGCATTAGTTCGTTGCCTCTTACCATCCGTATTTGGAAGAGGACCTGAAAAACTAATAAATAATATGTTATTCAAAATACTAATTTCAAATATTAAAAACCTTTTTTAAAACTAAATCAAACCTATATCTCAATGACATGCCTATTCTTTGTCTTGTTGAAACCTTTTTATCTTTAAATTTGATCAAAGGCTTTGTTTTAGATAATGATTTTAGATTATTTTTTAGTAATGAATGCTCATATTCGAGAAATATCTTTTCTAAATCAGGCCTTTTTTCAAAACTATAGTCATCATTATCAATTCTTCCTATCATTTTATTACTTCCTGGCTTGTAACCACTAAAATGAAAAAACATTAATTTATGCAAATTATTATTTACATAATATTCGCCATTAAGTTCTAATAATTTTCTTTCAGATAAATTCCACCATGCCATATTATAAATTGGTTCTCTTAAAATAAAAACCTTATCAAAAAGTGCAGGAACAAAATTTACCCAAATTTGATCTACATAAAAAGTTTCCTTTTTATCCATATAACAATATACTTTCAATCGCTCTTGCCACCATTTAATGAATTCAACTGTATTTTCAGAAAATTTTAATCCAATAAAACCTAAATTAAAAATGCCAGTTTTTAACAAATTAGTTTCTACTGAATTTATAGGTATTTGTGCTTTAATTAAATGTGGAGTGATAATAATATCATTTGTATTCAAGTATGTATTCAATTCTTCTATGGGCGAGTAAAAAACGATATCAGGGTCTATATAATAAATAAAACATTCTTTCCCATACCTTTCCCATAACATTTCAATATAAAATGGTTTTACGGCAGTATTAAATTCTACAATCGTATAAGATGAAAGCATGTTAGGAAAATCAACACATTTTATTTCATCATATTCAATTATATCGAATGCACTAAATAAGCTATAATCAATTTCAGGATTTTTTTTATCTACCAATCCTATAATAAATATAACATTTGGATTCTTTTCAATAATTGAATCCCCTAATGTTTTTGCATGTGCAAGGTAATTATTGGAACAAAGGGTAAAAACAACTGTTTTCATGCTTATTATATTTCTTAATTAGTATTGCTTTTGAATTTAATTTTATCTGTGATAAAAATTAAACCTCTTTTTAAACGGCTTTTAATTGAATTCTTTAAATCTGACTTATATAAATATTTATACTTATCAATAATTTCATTTGTATTGTATTCGTTACTATTCTTACCAGTTGAAAGACCTCCTGCATTAAAAACAGCTATTATCTTATTTACATACATAAATGAAGTGATTAACCTACATCGTATATTATAATCCCAATCTGCAGAAACAACATATCTTAAATTATATTCCAATTTATTTTTAACAATAAATTTTCTTTTATAAAACATGCTTTGATGGCATATGTTTCCTCTTAATAATTTTTGTAAAGAAAATTTACCATTATATATTTTACCATCTTTTGCCCAACCAGTATCCCCTTTAATTAATACATTACCATATAATACATTTTTAGTAGTCCATTTCAATTTATTAGAAATAAAAAAAAGAGTTGTATTGTCATAAAAATAATCATCACTTCCCATGAAATAAATCCACTTTCCTTTTGAATAATTGATACCTTTATTCATAGCATCATATACTCCTTTATCTTTTTCGCTGTATATTTTAATTCTATCATCTTGAAATTCACGAATTGTCGAAATTGTATTATCATTTGATAATCCGTCAACAATTATTATTTCGAAATTTTGAAATGTTTGAGTTATAATACTATTCAACGCAATTGAAATTGTTGCATTGGAATTATACGTTGGAATAATGATAGAGAAAAAAAGATTCATTTTATCTTTATAGATGGTTTTGTAACAAGTTATTATTTTAACAATTCAATATCATTTTCTACCATTTCTTTCACCAATGCTTTTAAATTATATTTTGGAATCCATTTTAATTTTTCATTTGCTTTTTTTGGATTTCCAATTAACAAATCAACTTCAGTTGGTCTGAAATATTTTGGATCAACTCGCACAACAACACTTCCAATTTCTAATTGATATTCCGGATTATTACATTGTAAAACAACGGCATATTCTTCTTCAAATGACCCAATAAATTTTAAATCAATTCCAAATTCTAAAAATGCCATTATTACAAAATCGCGCACTGTTGTAGTAACACCTGTTGCAATTACAAAATCTTCTGGCTCATCTTGTTGTAACATTAGCCACATTGCTTCTACATAATCTTTTGCATGCCCCCAGTCTCTTTGTGCATTTAAATTCCCTAAATACAAACAGTCTTGCATATTCTTAACGATACGAGCAATTGCCATTGTTATTTTTCTTGTCACAAAAGTTTCACCTCTACGAGGAGATTCATGATTAAACAATATTCCATTACACGCATACATACCATATGCTTCTCTATAATTTTTCGTTATCCAAAAACCATATATTTTAGCAACCCCATAAGGAGATCTTGGATAAAAAGGAGTCGTTTCAGATTGTGGAACTTCTTGAACTAAACCATACAATTCTGAAGTAGATGCTTGATAAATACGTGTTTTTTTTATTAAACCTAAAATACGCACCGCTTCTAATATTCTAAGTGTCCCGATTCCGTCTACATTTGCTACATATTCAGGTGAATCAAAACTCACTTTAACATGAGACATAGCTCCCAAATTATATATTTCATCAGGTTGAACTTCTTGAATAATTCGTATGATATTTGTAGAATCTGTTAAATCACCATAATGTAACTTAAACTGAACATTTTTCTCATGTAAATCAACATATAAATGATCGATTCTTTGAGTATTAAAAGAAGATGCTCTTCGTTTAACACCATGAACTTCATAACCTTTACTAAGTAATAATTCCGCTAAATAAGATCCATCTTGACCTGTAATTCCAGTAATAAGAGCTTTTTTCATTATATAAACTTTTCTTTATAAACACTTTTTATTCCTTCTTGTAAATCAATTTGATGCTTCCAACCCAATTCATGTATTTTAGATACATCTAATAATTTTCTTGGTGTTCCATTCGGTTTAGATGTATCCCAACAAATTTCTCCATCAAAACCAACAATTGATTTAATCATTTCTGCTAGATCACGAATACTAATATCGGATCCAGTACCTATATTAATTGGCCCTGTTCCATCATAACCTTCAATTAATGACAAACAAGCTTTTGCCAAATCATCAACATGCAAAAACTCACGTAGAGCACTTCCATCTCCCCACAATAAAACTTCACTTTTATTTTCAATTTTTGCTTCATGAAATTTACGTAACATCGCAGGTAAAACATGAGAATTGTTTAAATCATAATTATCATTCAAACCATAAAGATTTGTAGGCATAGCAGAAATAAAATTACAACCATATTGACTACGATAGGCATCACACAATTTAATTCCTGCTATTTTCGCAATTGCATAGGGTTCATTTGTAGGTTCCAATATTCCTGTCAATAAATATTCCTCCTTTAAGGGTTGTGGAGCATATTTTGGATATATACAACTTGACCCTAAAAACAATAATTTCTTAACCCCAGTTAAATAAGAATTATGAATAACATTATTTTGTATCATTAAATTATCATACAAAAAATCAGCTTTATAAGTATTGTTTGCAACTATACCTCCAACTTTTGCAGCTGCAAGAATCACATAATCTGGACGTTCGGTTTCAAAAAAAGATTGAACACCAAAACTATTTCTGAGATCAAGTTCTTTAGAAGATTTAAAAACAAGATTCGTAAATCCAATTCGAAGTAGCTCTCGGTGAATAGAACTACCTACCATACCATTATGACCCGCTATAAATATTTTTGAATGTTTTTCCATGATTAATTTTTAAAAACGTCAATTGCCCTTTCAATATCAAAAAAATATTTTTCAATTAATTGTAATTTATCTTCTTGAAAATCCCACCATTTAATGGTTAAAAGCTGATTTATTATATCATCATCAAATCTTGATCCTATTATCTGAATTGGACTCCCAACTGCAATTGAATATGGCGGTATATCTTTTGATACTATTGCACCTGCACCAATTATTGCTCCATCACCAATTTTCACACCATCAATTATAGTAACATTCATCCCAATAAATACATCATTACCTATTACAATTTGTTTCCATTCCTCAATTTTATCAGTATTAGATAATGTCATCCCATTTTGCTTTTTAGAAGAATAAAACATAGGATGTGTTGATATTCCATTTGTTGGATGTAAACCCCATCCACATAACAAATTTGGTCCTATAGAACAAAACTTTCCAATTGTTGTGTTTTTTATAATAGAATTTTCAGAAACATAAGTATAATTACCAATTTCTGAATTGCTTAAATAAGCCTTTGGATATATCTTAGTATTATTTCCAAGAATAGTATTGTGATTTACTATACTATGAAAATTCCTAATTTCAGGAAATAGTCTTAAAATAAAATTTCTAATTTTATTTTTAATTAGACTTTTCATTATTAACATTTTGTTTTAATTTACCAAAAAATACTATTCTATTTTCTTCTAACTTTTCCTCTAAAATTAATTCAAAATAATTCTCAAATTCATCTCTAAACCATTCTAATGTATACCATTTGGGTAATTCATGTTCAATTTTATGGTCAAGACTCCAAAGCCCTAAAGGCATGAATTCAACCATAACATATTTATTTGAGAAAAGGGATAGTCTTTCAAAGATTGTAGCTAATGAATAATTACCCGTAAGAATTAAATGATGCGTAACTGCTAAAGAAACAACTAAATCAGACTTCAATCTTTTTGCTGTTCCGAGTTGATCTAACGTGAACATAAAGTTCAACAATATTGGAGTGATATTTTGAATCTCTAATTTTTTAATATTATAAAATGCTTTATCGATTGCGTTTTCATCATAATCAGCTAATATAATTCTTTCTAATTTTATATTATTAGACAATAAAATAGAAAAATATCCTTCATTCCCTGCTAAATCAATGATTGATTTAATATCACTATATTGATTTATTATCTCTAATAATCTTTTAAACCTAAATGAGTAATTAACTTCATCAATTGAATTATAAAAATTATTGTGATATCCTTCCCATTGACTTGCTAAATTAGGCGAGTTTAATTTTAATAAATTATCTTTTAGTCTATTTTGAGAAAAATAATCTTTCAACGTATTTGTATTATATCCTAAAACACAACTCTTTCTTTTAAAAATAATTTTATATAAATAATTTATTGATTTAGAAATAAAAGTTAAAACAGAGACCTTTTCATTAGCTTCAAATAATTTAAAATTTCTAAATTTATAACTGTATTTTTTATAATTAACACCTACAATTTTCAGCAAACCCGTCTCTTCAATTGACTGATCTGGAATTGTATACAATTTATAAAAATTACTTTCAAGAAGCTTTCTAACTATGAAATGTTTATTTTGGCTCCAAAACAATAATGGGAGATAAAATGAATTTAAATATTCAATATATGCAAACCAATCTCTTTTTTTATTGTTTTTTTTCGAAATACTACCAAAGTCGATATATAATGGAGTAACGTTATTAAACAACACATTTAATGTATGTGCATCTTTTAATTCATAGCCATATTTATTACATAATTCATTTAATTCAAAAACTTTTAGAGCTGCCTCCTTATACATTAAAAAAGACCATTCATGCTGTACTGTTTCCAATACTTTTTTATGCTCTAAAATTAATCTTTCTTCTGTACTAAATTCTTCGGAAATTTTAGTAAACGGTATGTATTTTTCTTCTATTAGAATTTTGAATAAATCAGAATTTAATAATTCAATACAATATTCTTTTTTTTCATTATTTATTAATCGAAAAACACGATCTTCATAAAAGAAAACTCGTCCAAAATCATCAACCATTGATTTGTGTGAAAAAATAACATTTTCAATTTTTTTCATAGTATTTATTTATAACCATTTATGTTTATAATACACTTTTGCTAAATGAGAATCATCAATATTTCTACCTGTCTTATAATAGTCTGAGTTATCAATATAAAATCCTTTAACATTGGTAATATGATCTATTAAAACATCATGACTTAATATTGCTACATTTATATAATATTTATCCGGCTTTATATTCAGATGCTCTTCAATATCACAGATAATAAATGTCTCGTCTTCTTCAATTGTATATTGAGTATTTAATGTTTTACTATCAAATCTTAAATATCCTTCATCCATTAAATTATAGATACCAATAATAATTCTAACATTATTAACACTTCCCTTTTGAATTTTATTTAACTTCAACTTTATATAGAATTTTTCACCTAGGAAAAATGTGCCTTTTTCAAAATCATTTTCTTTTGAAATCAAATTTATTTCTGAAAGCCGAATTAAACCAGTGCCTTTTCTATCAAAATCTAATATATTTTTATTTGTATCTTGATTAGACAATTGATATTGTTGTAAAACATTCTCTATTCTATCATTTGCAATCAAATTTCCTTTTTCCAATAAAAAACCTTTATTACATAAGTTTTGAACAGAAGCTAGATTATGGCTTACAAATAATACTGTTCTACCCTCACCTTTACTAACATCTCCCATTTTACCTAGGCACTTCTTTTGAAATTCAGCATCACCTACAGCTAATACTTCATCAACTATGAGTATTTCACTTTCTAAATGAGCAGCAACAGCAAAAGCTAATCTAACATACATCCCACTACTATACCTTTTTACAGGGGTATCAATATATCTTTCAACTCCACTAAAGTCTATTATTTCATCTAATTTCCTAGTGATTTCACTTCGACTCATACCTAATATGGCACCATTGAGAAAAACATTTTCACGACCAGTCATTTCTGGATTAAATCCTGTCCCTACTTCTAAAAGTGAAGCTATTCTTCCATTAATTTTAAAACTTCCTGTTGTTGGCTTTGTCACTTTACTTAAAAGTTTTAACAACGTACTTTTACCGGCACCATTTCTACCTATAATACCAACTGCATCGCCTTGATTTATTTCAAAATCAACATCTCTAAGAGACCACACATAATCACTTTGACCTTTTTTACTTCGATCATTGGCCTCACCTATTTTAATATATGGATCATCCTTTCCTCTAATTTTATACCAAAATCTATTTAAATCATGGCTTAATGTACCCGTACCTACTTCCCCTAAACGATATTGTTTGGATATATTTTCAGCCTTTATAACTAAATTTCTCATTATAATTCATTAAAAATATTAAATATTTTATACTGTGTCCATAAAGCTTTTTTCAACTTTATTAAAAACAATTACACCTAAAAAAAGTAATACTATTATAGTAAATGTACTTGTCAATAAACTAAAAGGGTTGAATTCACCAGATCCTAAATAAGCATATCTAAAACATTCAAATATTCCAGTTAATGGATTAACATTAACTACCCATTTATATTTCAAAGGGATAGAAGAAATAGAATATATTACCGGTGTTGCATACATAAACAATTGGATACCAAAAGACAACAAAAAAACTAAATCTTTATATTTTGTTGTCAATGAAGAAAAAATCATACCTAAACCCATTGCAAATCCAGCCATCAAAAGGATTAAATATGGAGTTGCAAGTATCCAAATATTAGGATGAATATTTTTTTGAACAAAAGTAAAATAAAGTACAACTGATATAAATAATCCGAATTGAATTGCAAATTTCATTAAATTAGATACAACAATTGATAAAGGCATAATTAACCTTGGAAAATATACTTTACCAAAAACACTAGCATTATCCTTAAAGACTGTTGATGTCTTTGATAATGAATCTGAAAAGTAATTCCAAATAGTAATACCAGCTAAATAAAATGGCATCTGTGGAAGTCCATCAGTAGATAATTTAGCAACTTGTCCAAATAAAATTACATATATAATAGTTGTAAAAATTGGCTGTACAAAAAACCAAATAGGGCCCAAAATTGTTTGCTTATAAAAAGTTATAAAATCCCTTTTCACAAGCATTAACAGCAAGTCCCTATAATTCCATACTTCTAATAAATTGATGGACATTAAAGAATTTTCTGCTTGAATTTCTTCAGTCCATTTTTGTGATTTAGAATCCATTTAATAAATAAATTAAATTGTATATAAAAATTATTCAAATATAATTAGTCCCGCACCATCAAAACTTGATAAAACAATAAAAATAACTTTTCTTTTAATTTTATTTTCAATCTTTAAAGTTATATTTTTAATATATTCTGTATTAATATTATCTCCAACTAAAACTACTTCAATTTCACCAGTATCATTTCCATTAGCATAATCTCCAATTACAACTATTTTTTTAATTGATCCCATACGAGTCAAAATTGTAGTTACAATTGAATCTAAACCTATATGTTGATGTATGATTTTTTGTAAAGTATTAAATAAAGGATGTTTGGTATTCGCTTTATAATTCACCCTATTTTGAATTGTTTCTTTTTCTAAATAACCAGCTTCAGTAAGATTATTCAATTCTTTACGAATAGCATTAGTTGATTCATGCATTTCATCAGCCAACCCTCTTAAATGACCATTATTTGTAACATTGATAAAGAACTTTATCAAAATACGAAGACGAGTTTTAGAGGTTATAAGTGATTCAAGCATAATAAAAAAAGAAAACGAGTAACAAAAGTACTCGTTTAATCAAGATAACCAAAAAGAAGTTATAATAATATAAGAAAATAAGAATATAAAAATATAAAAAGAAATTTGCTAGCTAAAAATAAACGGTTTTTATTACAAAATAATCCTTAAACATATTATTTAAATCATTTCACATCGACTGTAACTCAAGAATTTTTTGAATTACAAATATTGACTTTCATAATATTTCAAATAATCCCCTGATGTTACATTTTTTAACCAATCCTCATTTGATAAGTACCAATCTATTGTTTTTTCCAATCCTTGTTCAAATGTAACTGAAGGCTTCCATCCCAACTCTTTATTTATTTTTGTTGCGTCAATTGCATATCTCAAATCATGACCTGGTCTATCCTTTACATAAGTAATTAATTTTTCAGAATCCCCTACATTTCTCCCCAACTTATTATCCATCTGATGGCAAAGCAATTTTACTAAATCTATATTCTTCCATTCATTAAAACCTCCAATATTATAGGTCTCATTATTTCTACCTTCATGAAAAACTAAATCAATAGCAACAGCATGATCTTCTACATAAAGCCAATCTCTAGTGTATTTACCATCTCCATATACAGGTAATGGTTTTTCATTAATAATATTATTTATAAATAAGGGAATTAATTTCTCTGGAAAATGATTAGGACCATAATTATTAGAACAATTTGTAATTACATAAGGTAATCCATATGTTTCTCCATAGGCTCTAACAAAATGATCCGAACTTGCTTTTGATGCAGAATAAGGCGAATTTGGGTCATAAGGAGTTGATTCAGTAAACAATCCAGAAGAGCCTAAACTCCCATAAACTTCATCAGTACTAATGTGATAAAAACGTTTTCCTTCATTATTCCCTTTCCAAATAGCATTAGACGCATTCAACAAATTCATAGTTCCAATAACATTTGTTTTCACAAAAGCCAAAGGGTCCGATATTGAACGATCTACATGAGATTCTGCAGCTAAATGCAATACTCCATCAAATTGATGTTTAAAAAATAGCTGATCAATAAATTTTTCAACTGTAATATCGCCTTTTATAAAAGTATAATTTGGAGCATTTTCAATATCTGATATATTTTGCAAATTTCCAGCATAAGTTAATGCGTCTAAATTAAATATTTTATAATTAGGATATTTCGTCACAAAACGTCTAACTACATGGGAACCTATAAAGCCTGCTCCACCGGTAATAAGTAACTTTTTCATATGTTTGAAAATAATTAGAATTAATCTTTTTTTATTAATTTATTTTTTAAATATCGATTTGATGGTAATTCAATAAAATTATACATTAAGTAACTTAAAATTAATGAAATAAAAAATACAACTAATATTAATAAGATTCCATTTTCTGTCCAATGCATTTTTTTATTAAGAGCATAAATAAATTTTATTATTAATTGATGAATTAAATAAAAACTAAAACTTATTTCTCCTAAAACAATCATCATCTTTCCAGATAATAATTTTGAAATATATCCAGATTGATAGGAAAAGATTAAAATCAATAAAGACATTGGAATCCAATAATATCCAAATAATCTATAACCAAAGGGAATATATTTATGAAAAGTAAAGAAAATAAAAAACAGTATAATTGAACCAATTTCTATAAATGTAAAGGTATTTTTATACTTTATATACGCTTCAACTTTTTTAGAATCATATATATAAAATATAAGAATGCCTATTATAAAATCTGTTATTCTAAAAAAGGGATTAACATAGAAATATCCATTAACAATTGTATCAGGGAAAAATTGAATAGATAAGGATATGAGTAATATGAATACAAAGCTATAGAATTTAGATAACTTTATTTTATTGAACATTAAAATAAAGAAAGGAAATAATAGATAAAAAAACATTTCATCTGAAATACTCCAACTAGGTCCATTAAAAGAAAAATAAAAATTCTTTATTGGAATAAATGAATGTAATAATAGAAGATTTAAAAGAAACTTAATAAACCAAACAAAAGGTTTTAAAAAAAAACCGCCTAAAGATAATGGTAAAGCAATTATTAAAGTTAAAATATGAACAGGATATATTCTTGCTATTCTTGATATATAAAACTTCTTGAAATCCTTTTTTTCTAAAAACTTATTTTTATAATTGAATGATAAAATAAAACCACTTAAAATAAAAAAAAAACTAACCCCAAATTTTCCTTCTAAAAAATATGAATTGTATATTTCATTTCCTTTTAAAAAGTTAATCAAATGACTTGAAAAAACCATTAATGCAAAAACAAAACGAAGAGATGTAAGTGGTTTTATCATAAATAACAATTAAATAATTAATTAAAGTTTACCATCTACTTGAATTGTTAAAACTCCTTTTACATCAAATATTATAGAATTCTCATTTCTTAATTTTGAAAAATCTAAATCGAAAAACTCTTGATGAGCCACACCTAAAACTATAGCATCAAAAGTATTTTCAGGTACTTTATTTACAGTTTTTAATTGATATTCATGCCACACTTCATCTGTTTTAGCCCATGGATCATAAATGGAAACCTGAATTCCATAATCTTTCAATGCTGATACTACATCAACTATTTTTGTATTTCTAACATCTGGACAATTTTCTTTAAATGTAAATCCTAACATCAATAAATGAGCACCATGTATTGCAATGCCTTTTTTAATCATCAATTTGACAACTTGTGAAGCTACATATTCACCCATACTATCATTTAATCTTCTTCCAGCTAATATAATTTCAGGATGATACCCCTTCTCTTGGGCTTTTTGAGCTAAATAATACGGATCAACCCCAATACAATGTCCACCAACTAATCCTGGTTTAAAAGGAAGAAAATTCCATTTAGTTCCAGCCGCTTTTAAGACATCATGAGTATCTATTTCTAACAAATTAAATATTTTAGATAATTCATTAACAAAGGCAATATTTATATCCCGCTGAGAATTTTCAATAACTTTTGCAGCTTCTGCCACTTTTATACTAGGCGCTAAATGAGTACCCGCAACAATAACCGATTTATATAACTCATTAACAAAAATCCCAATTTCAGGTGTTGAACCTGAAGTAACTTTTAAAATTTTCTCAACCGTATGTTCTTTATCTCCTGGATTAATTCGTTCCGGTGAATATCCTGCAAAAAAATCGATATTGAATTTTAATCCACTTATTTTCTCTAAGACTGGCACACACTCTTCTTCAGTGACACCCGGATACACTGTAGATTCATAAATGACAACATCTCCTTTTTTCAAAACTTTACCTACAGTTTCACTTGATTTATATAAAGGTGTTAAATCAGGCTTGTTATTTTTATCAACAGGGGTAGGAACGGTAACGATATACACATTACAAGAAGCAATCGTTTCAATATTATTTGTACAATACAATCCTTTATCTGATTCTGAATTAGAAACCAATACCGATTTCAATTGATTTTCATCTATTTCAAGGGTGTAATCGTGCCCTAGATTTAAATCATCAATTCTTTTTTTATTAATATCAAACCCAATTACGGAATATTTTGTAGCAAATAATCTTGCTAAAGGCAACCCCACATATCCCAATCCTATTATTGCTATTTTTGAAGCCATAGTATATTTCAAAAAATATTTTTGTCTTTAATTATTTAGAGCCTATCGATTGGTATACAAAACCAATCGCTCTCATTGCATCACCATCCAAAATATTTCTTCCATCAAATATAAAAGCAGGCTTTAACATACCATCGTATATTTTTTGCCAATCGTAAGTTTTAAATTCATCCCATTCCGTTAAAAGAGCAATGGCATGTGCTTGATGACATGCTTTATATGGGTCTTCAAAACTTTCAGTCTGTTTTTCATTTAACTCCGGATTTCGTGTAGCCAAATAATCCAAATCCATTAGGACTTGTTTTCGAGATACTTTAGGATCATAAAGCGCAATATTTGCCTGCTCATTAATCAAATCATCTGCTATATAAATTGCCGCTGATTCTCTTGTATCATTTGTGTCTTTCTTGAAAGCCCAACCTAAAAAAGTGATTTTTTTTCCTGAAACGGTATTGTATAATGTTTGAACAATGTTTTTAGAAAATCGTCTCTTTTGATGGTCATTCATAATAATAACTTGCTCCCAATAATCGGCTACCTCATTCAATCCAAAAGCTTTAGAAATATAAACAAGATTCAAAATGTCTTTCTGAAAACATGACCCTCCAAATCCAACACTCGCTTTTAAAAATTTAGAACCAATACGACTATCCATTCCAATTGCTTTAGCAACTTCATTTACATTAGCTTCTGTTTTTTCACACAATTCAGAAATTGCATTTATAGAGGAAACACGTTGAGCCAAGAAAGCATTGGCTGTTAATTTGGACAATTCAGATGACCATACATTTGTTTTTAATATACGTTCTTTAGGTACCCAATTAGAATACACTTCAACTAATGCTTCTATTGCTTTTTGTCCTTCACTATTTGTCTCTCCACCTATCAATACTCGATCCGGATTTAACAAATCAGCTACAGCAGTACCCTCAGCCAAAAACTCGGGATTTGATAAAATTTGGAAACGAACACCATTACCTGTATTTTCTAATATAGATTTAAGTGCCTCTGCGGTACGCACAGGAAGTGTTGATTTTTCAACAATAATTTTGTCGTTTTTAGCAATCTTTGCAATTTGACGAGCACATAATTCAATGTGTTTTAAGTCAGCCGCCATACCCTTACCAGTTCCATAGGTTTTAGTTGGAGTATTAACAGAAATAAATATTAAATCTGCCTCATCAATGGCTTTATCAACATCTGTAGAGAAAAAAAGGTTTTTACCTCTTGCCTTTGAAACTATCTCATGTAAACCTGGTTCGTAAATAGGTATGTTATTGATATCGGAATCATTCCAATCCGCTATCCTTTTTTCATTCAAATCAACAACTGTAACTTTAATATGCGGACATTTTTCAGCAATAACAGCCATAGTAGGACCTCCTACATAACCTGCTCCAATACAACAAATATTTGTAATCTTCATTTTATTATTATTTCAAATTTTCCCAATACCATTCTACAGCTTCTTTTAAGCCCAATTCAAATGAATATTCAGGATTATAATTAAGTTCTTTTTTTGCTTTTTCTATACTTGCCAACGAATGGGGAATATCACCAATTCTATTTGGGCCATAAACAATCTTTACATCCGCAATTTTCGAATCAAATTCCGAAAGATATAACTTCAAATTATTTACCATATCATTCAAAGTAGTTCTATCTCCAAATGCAGTATTAAATACAGTATTTATGGCTAATGGATTAGAGGTTAACATTGCTAACTCATTCATTTGAATTACATTTTTTATATATGTAAAATCTCGTGAATAATCCCCTGTCCCATTAATAACTGGGCTATCATGATTTATTAATTGCATCACAAATTTAGGAATTACTGCAGCATAAGCTCCATTGGGATCTTGCCTTTTCCCAAATACATTAAAATACCGCAAACCTATAGTCTCCATTCCATAAGTTTTTCCAAATATCTCAGCATACAATTCATTTACATACTTGGTAATGGCATAGGGAGAAAGTGGCTTACCTATTTGCTCCTCTATCTTTGGCAAGCTCTCAGAATCACCATATGTAGAAGAACTAGCTGCATATACAAATCTTTTTACTCCAGCATCTCTAGAAGCAGTCAACATATTTAAAAACCCCGTCACATTAACTTCATTAGTGGTAATTGGATCATTAATAGATCGAGGAACAGACCCTAAAGCCGCCTGATGTAAGACATAATCAATATTTTGGGCAGCTTGTTCACAAGTTTCAATTTCCCTAATATCTCCTTCTATTAATCTGAAATTAGAATGATCTAAAAAAGATTCAATATTATACCTATGACCTGTTGAAAAATTATCCAAACATACCACTCTATATCCTTTATATAAAAAATATTCACATAGGTTAGATCCAATAAAGCCTGCTCCTCCTGTAATAAGTATCGATTTCAAATCCATTATTCTTGTTTTCTCTTGAACAATTTAAAATACAATTTTGCAAACAGTCCCCTAGGCTCATCCTCTTCATGATACCCACTTCCATTACCATAACCATAACTATAACCATAGCCATAACCATAACCATAGCCTACACCGTATTTAGCTTTATTCTCATACCCATTAAAGATGATACTGATATTATTTAATTCACCTCTTTTAGCTCGATTATTTAATAATGTAAGCATTTCTTTTTTAGTGAAATTTTGTCGAACCACATATAATGTAACATCACAAAACTGAGCTAATTCCATGGCATCAGATACTAATCCTACTGGAGGTGTATCTAATATAATATAATCATATCTGTTTTTCAACTCCAAAATCATTTCTTTCATTGTATCCCCTAAAATCAACTCAGATGGATTAGGAGGTATGGGCCCAGAAGTAATAACATCTAAATAAGGTACATGTGTATGTTGAATGACTTCATCTAATGTTTTTTGACCAATTAAATAGTTAACAGCACCAATATCATTTTTAATATTAAAATCATCAAATATTTTTGGTTTTCTTAAATCCAAACCTAGTATGATGGTTTTCTTTTCACTTAATGCAAAAACAGTGGCTATATTAATGGAACAAAATGTTTTACCCTCTCCACTTATTGAAGACGTCAACATAAGAGTCTTAGTACCCTCTAAACTTTGCTTCTTATAGATGAACTGCAACGAAGAACGAATCGCTCTAAAGGATTCAGACAAAGCTGATTTAGGCCTTTCAAATACAGCTAAATTAGAATCTGAATATTTATAGCCAACAATTCCAATAAGTGGAAGTTGTGTCAAACTAGAAATATCAACAATATTTTGTATTGTATTATTAATAAAGAATAATAAAAAAACTAAAATAAGAGGTACTAACAATCCAATAAAGAATGCCAATACATAGTTAACTGTTGTCTTAGGACCTAATAATCCACCACCCACATCTTTTGCGGGATCTATAAACTGTATATCTGATAAATTCGCTGCTTTAACAATTGAAGCTTCACTGCGCTTTTGTAAAAAAGTATCATATATACTGCTACTTAAATTATATTTCCTAGAGATATTAATATAAGCCTGATTGGTTTCAGGCATCTTTTTAATTTCATTTTCAATCGATTGTAATTTAGTATTAACGGCATTTAAATCATTAGTTAATACCTCTTTCAAAGAACCGCTGTTTTCTAATAGTACTTTTTTCACTGCACCGATTTCATTGTCTTTTCTTTCATAAAAGACCTGACCCTTTGTTGAATATAACATTTCAGACCGTTCAATAGACAAAGAAATTAATTTCGAAACATTTAAAACAATATTGGGGTCATCAATACCAGCTACCGTAGGAGCGGGTAATTTAGAAAAATCCACACTATTTTTCAAATAGGCTTTTAACGAACTTAAATAAGATATTTTACGTTCTACTTCATCCTTCTTGCTATCTAAACCAAGTAATTGTTCTTTAAAATTAGCCCCTTTATCTTCTAAATCAAGTATGCTATTATTTCTACTAAAATCCTTTAAATCATTACCCGAATCTTCTAATTGCTTTTCCATAGAAGATAAAGTTTTATCAATAAAATCAATTGTATTTTCAGCAAACTTATTTTTGTTATCTAACTGTCTTTTTATCAAACATTCAACCGTTGCATTCAGAAAATCAACCATCCTAGCTTTATTGGTTCCTTCCATTCCAAGTTTAAGAATTGACCCAGCTTTTTCGTCAATGACCACTTTTATTCCTTGGCATTTACTTACTGTTTCATCAAAAGAATTAAATCGAATTAATATTTCTTCATTCAACTTAAATTTTGACAAGTCTTCTAAAACAAGTTTCCAATGTAAAAAAGGCAAATTTACATTTTGCCCAACTTTATATCTTTTTACAAAATCTTTATTTGGAACAACTACTGGTGAAATACGGTTATTGGAATATGTTACAACACTTTGATTTATATTTTGAAATGGAATAGTAAGCTGATAGGTATTGTAAGATAGCATTTTAACTTTAATAAAATGATCATACAATTGAGGCTGATTCTTATCTAATAGTATCTTAAAAGGAACTGAACCATAAACATCCTGCAAGAAATACTCCGTTTGTTTGTAATAATCAATATAAAACTGCAATTGATCAACCACAATTTCATTGTGCGACCTCGACTTTAAAGTAGTCGAAATCATTTGCACTTTATCAGAAGTACCACCCCAATTAAACACCAAACTAGTATTAGAAGTAAAAAATGGATTATTCTCTTCTTTTACTGCAATAGTTGTTTCAATTCCATATATTTTTTGCTTTCTAACATTAACCTGATGTGCTATTGAAAAAGTAATAATTAATCCAACTAAAAACCACTTCCAATAACTTGTAGTTTTTATCAAAAAACCTTTGAAATCAAAGCTATTGTTTTTGGTATCAAAAAAAGAAAAATCTTTTATATCAAGCATGGATTAGAATATTAATTTTTAAGTAATAAATAGGTGGTAGTAGCCAATGACAATATTGAAATAATGGTAGTTAAAGATTCAACACCTGTCTTTCCAGTTCCCCAAGATTTTTGTTTAAGGGGCTTAACATAAATATAATCATTAGGCTGCAAATAAAAACAAGGCGAATTTACCGCATTACTATTAGTCAAATCAATACTAAAAGTTTCAGTTCCTTGAGCATATCTTCGTATTACTTTTACATCTTTTCGATTTCCTGTCACTGTAATATCACCACTATTCGCAATGGCCTCCATGATATTTACTTTATCTTGATATAAAATTTTAGTTCCTGTATTTAAAACCTCTCCATTAATGGTATATCTAAATCCTGAAAGCTTTACAATTACAAATATACCGGCCTCTTTTTTAAAATATTGCTCATTAAGTTGAGTTTCTATTTTAACCCGAACCTCTTCTACTGTATATCCTAGCACATTTATTTCACCTAATAAAGGCAATCGAATTGAACCATGATCATCTACTACATACCCATTAAAATAATTGGAAGGCTCACTAATATTAGTGTTGTTTTGAGTATTAGCCACATTAAATATCTCAACCAACTTTGAATCTATAGCTTTAATAGTAACATTCAAAATATCATTAGTTTGAAGTCTATATGGCTTATTGTTTGAAGGCAAAATGGACTCAGAGGTAGTTTCGTTTTTATTTTGCAAATAAATCATGTCGTTTGTAGAAACACATGAAGTTAATAGCAAACAAAATAAAACAAAAAGATATATACTAGATTTGTTCATTGAGTATTAAAAAATTAGCAAACAAAGATAGTTTTTCAATTCTAATTACAAAAATGTAGGTAACGATATTTTATTATATGTTTTTAAGGGAATTTTCGAAAGGAACTCTATTTAAAATACTCCTTCCTAGCGTTACCTCATCAGCATATTCTAATTCATCACCCACAGCAATACCTCTCGCTATTGTAGACGTTTTAACTTGAAAATCTTTTATTAATTTGAATATATAAAAATTTGTGGTATCCCCTTCCATCGTTGAACTGAGTGCGAAAATTAATTCCTCAATTTCTTCTGTTTTTACTTTATCAACTAATGAATTGATATGCAACTGACTTGGTCCAATTCCATCAATGGGTGAAATCTTACCACCCAACACATGGTAAATCCCTTTAAATTGATTGGTGTTTTCAATTGCCATTACATCCCTTACATCTTCTACAACACAAATAATCTTATGATTTCGTTTCGGGTTATTGCAAATTTCACACACCTCAACATCAGAAATATTATGACAGGAAACACAAAATTTAATTTCGCTTCGCATCGTCTGCAAGGTTTCTGCTAAAAATTGGGTTTGTTCTAAAGGCTGCTTCAGCAAATGCAACACCAATCGCAAAGCAGTTCGCTTACCTATACCTGGCAATTGAGCCATTTCGTTCACTGCTTTTTCTAATAATTTTGACGAAAATTCCATACCGCAAAAATAGGTGATTTGAAATTTAGATTATTTTAATTTTTGAGAATAATTTATGTATTTTGGCTTTTTATAAAAACACGTTTATGTCACCAACAACCATTCTAATTATCATAATTATTTATTTCGGTTTACTAATTTTAATTTCCAATTGGGTAAGTAAAAAAAGTAGTGATAACGACACTTTCTTCAAAGCCAACAAAAATTCAAAATGGTATTTAGTAGCTTTCGGCATGATTGGAACTGCACTTTCGGGTGTGACCTTTATTTCGGTTCCTGGCGAAGTTGGCAATCCCGACTTACAGTTTAAATATTTCCAATTTGTACTCGGAAATGCTATTGGCTTTTTAATTATTGCTAAAGTTTTATTGCCACTTTATTACCGGATGAACCTAACCTCTATATACAGCTATATCGAGCAAAGACTTGGTACCATAAGTTACAAAACGGCAGCTACTATATTTTTAATAAGCAGAACTATTGGTTCCGCATTTCGCTTGTATTTAGTGGTAATCGTTTTACAACGTTATGTATTCGATTCTTTTCATATACCTTTTGCTTTAACCGTTTTAATTTCACTCGGATTAATATTTGCTTACACATATCGTGGAGGTTTAAAAACCATTATTATTACCGACACTTTACAAACATTTTTCTTAGTTACTTCGGTATTTTTAACCATTATTTTCATTTGCAAAAGTCTAGATATGACAGCATTACAAGCTTTTGAGACTATAAAAGAAAGCAATTACTCTAAAATATTCTTCTTTGAAGATTATTTAAAAGGCAATTATTTTTGGAAACAAATTCTTGGAGGAATCTTTGTTACCATTGCTATGGTTGGACTTGATCAAGATTTAATGCAAAAGAATTTAAGTTGTGCAAACATTGGTGAAGCCCAAAAAAACATGTTCACTTTTACAGGCATTTTTGTGATAATTAACCTTTTCTTCTTAAGTGTAGGAGCCTTGTTATACCTGTTTGCAGAAAAAAATGGAATAGCAATTCCTATGGTTGACGGGGTAGCTCGCACAGATTTTTTATTCCCTGAAATTGCTTTAAAATCGTTAGGACTTGTTCCTGCAATTGTTTTTTTACTGGGATTAACTGCAGCAACTTTTGCGACAACCGACTCCGCATTAACTGCATTAACAACTTCTTTTTGTGTGGATTTTTTAGGAATGGACAAAGCCGAAAATCAAAACAAACCAAATATTGTACGAACACGTCATTGGGTTCATATCGGGTTTTCCTTTCTAATGTTTTTAGTAATTGTCATTTTCAACGCAGTAAATGACGCCTCCGTGGTGAAAATGATTTTCAAAATAGCCTCCTATACCTATGGCCCACTATTAGGCCTATATGCGTTTGGAATATTCATGAAATCCAAATCAGTTCACGATAAGCTTGTCCCTTTTATCTGTTTACTATCGCCAACCATTTGTTTTTTTATCAGCAAATACTCCATAGCGCTTTTTGGTGACTATACATTTGACAACGAACTCATCATCGTGAATGGACTCATCACTTTCATCGGATTAATATTGATAAGCAAACCCGCTACACAAAATACGCGCTATTAGTATTGATTGGTAGTTAACAACACCAAGGTACAAGCCTCTTCCACCTTGATACCATTGGCTTTTAACAATTGGTAAAATTCTGGATTTTCAGTCCCTGGATTAAAAACCACTCGTTTGGGTTTGGTTTCGATAATGTAATTATAATACTCCCGTTGTCGAATAGGATTCAAATACAAACTAATCGTATCTATATTTTTAAGAGGAATGTTCTTGGTATATATAGAAACACCGGCTATTTCTCCTTTATTTTGCCCTATAGCCAATACACTATGTCCTTTTTCAACCAACATAGTAATCGCTTTAAAGGCATATCGTTCTGGTTTGGTAGATGCACCAAGCACCACCGTCTTTTTATTTTTCATGGCTTTATTTTCAATCGCTCAAAGATAATGCTAACTTTATAATGCCAACCTTTTTTTTAACGTCTAATTAATACGCCAAGTGCATTTCAAGAATTATCTTTGCCAAAAAAACTATGGAGCTTTTTATTTTTCTATTTGCAGCACTATTTTCAGTACTAAATCCAATTGGTACCGTCCCTATATTTGTAGGGTTAACCCAAGATTATTCCAAAAAAGAACGTTCAAAAGTTTCATTGCTAACGGCAATGAATGTTTTCATCATCCTTATCATTTCTTTTTTTGTAGGGCAGTATGTCTTAACTTTTTTTGGAATTACAATCACTGCTTTACGAATCGCAGGAGGAATTATTATTGCTAGCTCAGGCTTTTCATTATTAAATGGTAAATTCAACAAGAATCGAGGTATCAATAAAAAAGTAGAAGAAGATATCCAAAGTAGAAACGAAATTGCTTTAACTCCTTTAGCCATGCCAATGCTAGCTGGACCTGGGTCCATTTCACTTTTAATTGCTTTTTATCAAGAACACAATAGTGTAAATGATATCATATATTCATCGCTAGCCATTCTTGTGGTTAGCTTTGTTATATTTATAATTTTAAGAAGTGCTGATTATATTGCAAAATTTTTAGGTGCATCCGGAATTGTAGCAGTGTCTAGAATTATAGGATTCTTAACCATATCCATTGGTATTCAATATATCATTAGCTCTGTATTAAGTATAGTCAGAGGAATATAATTCATTTTTGTAAAATCATAAAAAAAGTCCCAAATCAAATTTGGGACTTTTTTTATAGTTCTTTATTCTCGTGGCAAAAATATTTCTGCCATCATACATCGGGCACTACCCCCGCCACAAGCTTCAATGGTATCTAAACTCGAATGAATAATAGAAACATGCGCCTCTAATTGGGCAATCTGTTTTTTTGTCAAACTTTTATAAGCTGATTCACTCATCACTAGGAATCGCTCATCATTTTTTCCCTTTACTTCCAACATGTTCCCGGCAAAATTATTGACTTGCTCTTCTGTGATTAATATAATTTCTTTATCATCACCCCGAAGGCTATCTAAAACCATTTTACGTTCTTTTTTATCATCGATACAATCCGCACAAATAACAGCAAAAGTATCTCCTAAACACATCATTACATTGGTGTGATAGATTAATTTTCGCTCTCCATTTACCGTTTGAAAGGCTTCAAAGATTACTGGAGTATATTCAAAATCCTCACAAAACTCTATCATCAATTCTTCATCAGCTCTTGGTGATAGAGCACAGTAGGCTTTACCGTTTTCTCTATCTAAAAGTAAACTACCTGTACCTTCCAAAAACACATTATCTTCTTCCGCTAATGTGTAATCCATTATTTCATTGATTTGAAAACCATCATCTTCTAAAACATCTAGAATGTCTTCTCTTCGTTCTGCCCGTCTGTTTTCGGCAAACATTGGGTATAAAACAACATCACCACTTTCATGAAATGAAATCCAATTATTCGGAAATATACTATCCGGAGTATTGGGTTCAATCGTATCTTCTACTACAGTAACATTGACTCCGGCCTTTCTCAATTTTGACACAAATGCATCAAATTCAGCTTGTGCTTTTGCATTTACCGTTTCTGGCAAAAGACCATCTAATACTTTTTGATAGTAATTATTCACCGCGGTTTGTTCGTTCATACGAAACGCCACTGGGCGAATCATCAAAATAGAATTGGTAGTTTGTTTCATTTTAGTCTCTTATTAATGGCAAAGTTGAACATCGCAACAATCCCTCTTGTTTAGCAATTTCGGCATAGGGTATTTCTTCTACAGTGAAGTCATGATCACGCAGCCATTTATTTAATCTAGTAAATTTTTGTTCAGAAACCACCACATTCTCATCTATTGAAAATACATTTGAATTCATATGATACATCTCATCTCGAGTAATATGAAAAAGATTTTCTTTACCAAAAAGCTTCACCAAATACACATAATCAGATTCTTGACGGAAACCACTTTTATAAATTATCCCTTTGTTTTTACCTATAGGTTGAAAACAACAATCTAAATGTAAAGCATTATCTCTAGCCTCTAACTTAGACTTAACTAAATCAAACTCTTTGACAATTTTATGAGGAAACAATTCCTTTATATAATTTACACCCTGCAAATTTGTCCTAGCAGTGATATAATCTTTATAATCAGACCCTTTATAGGTACCTATAAAAATATAATCATTCCACAACATCACATCACCTCCTTCAATATGCACTTCCTCTGGAGGGCGAACTACTTTGGCGGGATTTATTTGATCTATGACATATTGAATAGCATCTAACTCTCGTTCCCTATCAGGCAAAATATTAGCCTTAATAAAAACATCGTCAATCACAAAACCAATATCTCGAGTAAAAATTTGATTGTAATTTTCGATTAGCTCAGGACGATAAACTTTCACATCATATTTTTGAAATACCTGATGAAATGCTTCCATTTCTCGGACCATATCTTCCTCTACAGGATAGGTCCCTGCCAGTATATGCTCTAATGATTTTGGATCATAGGCCTCTTCTTGAGTTGGCGTTGGTCCATTATTAATAGCTGACCCTAGGACAACTGCTCTTAAACGGGAAGTTTCATTTGTAACGTGTAATGGTAACATAATTTAGCTTTTGGCTTTTTATAGTCAATAGTTGACTCTGGACAAATATAAAAAAGCTTCTCGATTAGGAGAAGCTTTGTTTATAAGTATTCTTTTTTATTTTAATTCTTAATCAATTTTTCAGTTAATAATTGGCCATCATTAGTGACAATAGAAACTATGTATACACCATGAGCAAATCGGCTAACATCTAGTTGAGCTGCATTGGTCCATTCCATTTGATGCTCTGACACAATTTTTCCGTCAATTGTGGTAATCGTAACTCTATTAAATTCTGAATGCTTCATCGAAATTTCAATTACACTAATTGAAGGATTAGGCACAATAGCAAATCCAAGTGTTGTTTTAACTAATTTTACTGAATCGTCTTCTTGTGGAGCCAAATTGATAATCTCTTTCAAAGTCTTACTTCCATCTTGATTTTTATACAAAGATGTTCCCGAACAACCTTCCGGATACGCAGCAAATTGAGCTCCTGATAATGCTTCAAACCCTGGAATTAATTCTACATAATTCTCTGCATGATAGACAACACCATTTCCTATAGTTGTATTACCAACCTGTATCACATTGGCCGCTTTAATCCAATTAGAGCGCTCCCTGATTTTAACACTAGGAACTGCTAAATTATTATGATCATCATTTGGAGAAGTCAATATTAATGTAGCTTGACAACAATTATCAAATGTAACATCGGGTCCCAAATTGGCTGAATGGTCATAAATATCATATATAAATGTACCTGGAGGACAATTCACATTAAACGTAGCATGAATATCAAACTCATAATCTCCAGATGGATCAGCACCAAAAATAGAAGGTAATACTGTGAAGCAAAATGTGTTAGCAGTTATTTGAGTTGGCGCATTTATTGTTCCTATCACAACTCCATTTTGAGTTATATCTAACGAAATAGTATTCAAAGTAGCACTCACAGGTGGTTGATAGGTTCCACATACTTGAAATGGTGTATTACCCACTGTATCGGGACAATTCAAATTAGTTGGATCTAAACTCAATGCCCCTAATTGAGGTGTTGCACAAATTGTTCCACAAATGTTATCAATATAGACAGTTCCAAAGTGTTTAGACGGCTGACAATCACTCACACTAAACTCTATAGTTCCAGGCTGATTTAGTATGTCTTCCACATTTAAACGAGCACATATCCATCCAGTATATAAAATTCGTCTATCAGGAGCGACATCTATCCGATTAAACAAACAATTATCGGGATTCGCAATGATACAAATTTCATCTACTACATTATTGAATTGATCCAATACACGTACTCTAAAATAGGGTTGTATTTCTTGTCCGTGTGCTGGTTTATTATCCATGATTAACGAAAAATTGAAATCAATGGTGGATTGATTGATATTAGGGAAATATCGGGAAACAGTAGATAAATCTGAAGACCCCATTCCACCGGCATTGTTCAACTTAATACATTTATTTCCGCCATTTGAAGGCAAGGTTGGTATATTTACTCCAAAACTAGCTAAAGCTGGATCAAATTGCTGATAGCCCGGACTTGTATTATCAATTTTGGTGATACTAGCATTAAAATTATTGGTCGCAGGGGTTACTACATTTGTAGCCGTTAAAGCCGTTGGTGTTGCACATGACAAAAAGAAGGCCGTACCTGAGGATGGTTGAGCATGTGAATCTGTCCAAAAAGAATATCCCGCTGTGCCATTTTCAAAATCCCCATTAACACATTGCTGCATAATTGAAACCGGAATTGGCTTAGCCACATAATTACTTTTTGTTTCTGGATTCTCAACAAAAAACAATTTTCGCAACTCATGTTTTTTAGCCTCAATCAATGCATTTTCTAATTCTGCATCCGTAAAGGCATCCTCGTTTTTTAAATGTTGAATCACTTGAACATTCATCTCATCCGATAATTTATACTTATTAAAATTAGCATGGATGAAGTTCTGAATCTCAACCTCTGTCCGTTCAGCAGCATCAATTCTACTGGTTTCGGACGCTATATATTCATTGATTTGAGCTAAGACTTGGGGAGAATTAAAGCAAACACAACAAATAAGAAATATTTTAAATATCTTATTCATAGCTCCTTATTTTTTTTGAATTAATGCTTGCAATTGAGCTTTCAATTCTTCAATATCTTTAGTGTTTTGCTCTATCGCTTTATTTTGATTGGCAATTTTTTTATCTTGCTCGATAATATACAAAGTCAATTCTTCTATTTTCTCCATTTGTTTGGATTGCATTTCAACAACATCAATCCCTTTTTCAGCTAAGTCTTTTGCTGAGTCAATACCTGGCAAATGTTTGTTTTCTGAAACATATTGCTCAACTTCTTTTAAAGGCATTAATTTATAGTCAGAAGCAAATACATAATCAGCCCAATTGGCGCTATTTCTCAAGGCAACTTTAACTTTTTCTGTCATGATACCACCTTCCACATACAGTCTATAATTTCCCGTATTAGAAGGATAAGTAGCAGTTCCTCCTATGTAAATTTTACCATTAGATTCACTGTTAATCGAATTAAACCAAATGTTACTATTGTTTAAATCAACAACTCTATTCCCATTAATTGTAGTAGCTAAATTGATACTACCATTATCAGCATAAATACTTTTATCTAATGAACTGATTTGAAATGGAGAAGAAACTGAACCATTTCCTACAACGCTTACATTTGTCCCAGCTACCACATTGGTGCTTGGAAGCACTATTGAATTTCCATTAGAAATGGTTAAATTGTTACCCACAAGGGATAACGATTGATTATCCGTATCAGCTGGAATAACAACTGAACCACCACCATTTGATAAAGTAATAGTATTACCCACTTGTGTTAGGGTTTGCAATTCATTAGTCGTACTGCCATCTGTCTCAGCAAATACAGGTAAATTAATAGGTGCACTTGACACTCCATTTACCGTAGTCACTAATTGATTGGATGCTGTAACTGAATTAGAAATTGAATTCACGATAGATGCTGTAGACACTACTGAATTCACATTACTTGTCATTGTATTGACAGCCGAATTTATTTGATGTGTGGTAACCGAATTTGGTAAATTTTGTAAAACCACGTCTCCAACTGCGTTTACACTCAAACATTTACCTGTTGCTACTGAAGTAGTAGGTACATAAGCACTTGTCAAATTCGTAAAACGAAGTCCCGATCTCCCTGGTGTACCATCAGTTATTTCTAATTTACTGTTTGGAGAAGTATTCCCAATCCCAACTTTCCCTTCCACTAACAATCCATTTGTAGGTGCTACAAATCCCATAGTTGGTGAAGGCAACGATTTAGACACATAATTTTTTCCAATTACAACTCCTCCACTAATATCCATTTTATTATTAGGAATCACATTATTGCCTAACCCAACTCCAATATTGCCATATTTACTAATAAATAATCGTTGGTTTCCTCTTCCATCCGCAAAAACTAATGTTCCAATCGCATCATTCCCAGATAAAATAGTTGTTGAAGGGGAAGGCTCAACAGCAACTTTACCTAAAAACGTATTATAACTACCATTAATTAAATTAACGCCAGTTTCAGTTCCTATAAATGTATTGTTGTCTCCTGATTTTAAATTTCTAGGTGTAAAAAACCCTAAGGCCACATTACCATTACCAACACTTTGCAAAAGGGATTGATACCCAATAGAAGTATTGTAATTCCCAGAAATATTGGCTTCTAAATTTCGATGGCCTACTGCAACATTGTAGGATCCTGTATTGTTGCGCAACATAGCTCGTGTCCCTATGGCACAATTCAAGGTCCCTGTAGTATTAGTTGTTAAAGTTTCATTTCCAAAAGCGACATTGAATCCTCCTGCATTGTTTTTTAAAGACAAAATTCCAAACGCACAGTTACTGTGGTTGGAATTATTCATTAATGCATATTTACCAAATCCAGAATTATAACTTCCTGTATTATTTGTACCCGCTCCTTCTCCCATAATGGTATTATCAATTTGACCATTAACACTAAAACTCACTCCTATAATAAGAGCTGTTCTAAACAAAAAAGTAATTTTCTTTTTCATAATTCAACAATTTAAACATTAATAAATTAATTAAAACTCTTTTATGGTTCAGGCGGGGAAAACCAAAGGGTAATTTGTTGTTCAAATATAATCTACAATATTTAAATAATCCATTAAATACTTATTTAATCGATGAATTACATCTTTTTAACATTTGGGAAGGTATTTTTCTTATATTTTATAGAAACGCTATAAGAAACAAACTAGGAAGAGTCTAAAGCTATACTGTAGGCGTTTAATGAAAACAATTGATGCTCTAAAAACCCTATTCAATTTGCCTTAATAGCATAGAATTATACGCAATAACAAGAAGTCCTTTACAAGTGCGCTTTTAGTAAAAAAAATACCCCTTGCGATTACAAGGGGTATTTTTTATAGAATAGTTTCGATACGTATTATCGCTCAGACATTGCTTTAAATTCTCGCAATGGATAACCTGTATATATTTGTCTAGGACGCCCTATTGGCTCTTTGTTAATACGCATTTCTTTCCATTGCGCTATCCATCCAGGTAATCTTCCAATAGCAAACATTACAGTGAACATTTCTGTTGGAATTCCTAGAGCTCTATAGATAATACCCGAGTAAAAATCTACATTAGGATATAATTTACGAGATACAAAGTAATCATCTACTAAAGCAGCAGCTTCTAGTTTTTTTGCGATATCTAAAATAGGATCATTTACCCCTAAAGTGTTCAATACTTCATCAGCAGCCTTTTTAATAATTTTAGCTCTTGGATCAAAGTTTTTATATACTCTATGACCAAATCCCATCAAACGGAATGGATCGTCTTTGTCTTTTGCTTTAGCCAAATATTTATCGGCATCGCCACCATCTTTTTGGATAGCTTCTAACATTTCTAATACCGCTTGATTCGCTCCTCCATGCAATGGCCCCCATAAAGCAGAAACCCCTGCAGAAATTGAAGCAAATAATCCAGCATGTGAAGAACCTACAATTCGAACGGTAGAAGTCGAACAGTTTTGCTCATGATCGGCATGCAAAATAAATAATTTATCCAAGGCATTCACCACTATTGGATTTGTGTTATATGGACCTGTAGGCAACTCAAACATTAAATGCAAAAAGTTCTCTACATATTCTTTGGTATTATCATAATAGTTCAATGGGAAGCCCATCATTTTTCTATAAGTCCATGTGGCAATCACCAAGAATTTACCCATAGTCTTACATACCGCCTCATACATCTCTTTCTCATTTTCTACATTAACCACTTTAGGGTTAAACGCAGTTAATGCACTTGTCAATGAAGATAACACGCCCATTGGGTGTGCTGTTTTCGGAAATCCATCAATGATGTTTTTCATTTCTTCATTCACCAACGTATACTTGCGGATATCGTTTTCAAACTGTTCTAACACAGCTTTTGTTGGCAATTCGCCAAAAATAACCAAATAGGCTACTTCAAGAAAACCTGCTTTTTCAGCCAAGTCCTCTATAGAATACCCTCTATACCGAAGGATTCCTTCTTCTCCATCAAGGAATGTAATTTCACTTTTACAGGAACCTGAATTTTTATAACCAGGATCCAATGTAATAGCACCCGTTAGGGCACGTAATTTGTCTATATCAATGGCTGGTTCATTTTCGCTTCCAACAATCATTGGGAACTCATATTTTTGGCCATCAATTTCTAATATTGCTGTTTTAGACATGATATAAATAAGGGGATTAAATCTAATATATTAATAATTTAACAAATTTAGCGAATTAGAAATGAAATAAAAAATGATTTATATCATCGTTATTGTTAATTTAATACTAAAACTTGCAAAGTAGGTATACACCCAACAACTACTCTTAGCTTAATTTTCTAGTTCCTACCACAAAAAAATCCCGAGCTTTCACCCGGGATTCTATATATTGAATACTTATATTCTTATGACAAAGCGGCTTTAACTTGGTCTGCAGCTTCTTGGAATTGAACTGCTGATAAGATAGGCATACCTGAATTATCAATCAATTCTTTAGCAATCTCTGCATTAGTCCCTTGCAAACGCACAATGATTGGCACTTTAATCGCGTCTCCCATGTTTTTATAAGCATCTACAACTCCTTGTGCCACACGGTCACAACGTACAATACCTCCAAAAATATTAATCAAAATTGCTTTTACATTTGGATCTTTTAAAATGATACGGAATGCTGTTTCAACACGTTTCGCATCTGCTGTACCTCCTACGTCCAAGAAATTAGCGGGTTCAAAACCTGCATATTTAATCAAATCCATAGTAGCCATAGCCAATCCAGCTCCGTTTACCATACAACCTACAGTTCCGTCAAGATCTACATAATTCAATCCAACTTCTTTAGCTTCCACCTCAATTGGATTCTCCTCACGAATGTCACGCATATCCGCAATCTTAGTTTGACGGTATAATGCATTGTCATCCACATTTACTTTAGCATCTACAGCTAATATTTTGTTATCCGATGTTTTTAACACTGGATTAATTTCAAACATAGAAGCATCCGATCCGATATACGCATTGTACAACGCATCTACAAACTTCACCATTTCTTTAAACGCATTACCAGAAAGCCCTAAATTAAAAGCTATTCTACGCGCTTGAAAGGCTTGTAATCCTACAGTAGGATCTATTTCTTCTGTGAAAATTAAATGAGGTGTGTGCTCTGCCACTTCCTCTATATCCATTCCTCCTTCAGTAGAATACATAATCATATTTCTACCTCTAGCACGGTTCAATAAAACCGACATATAAAACTCAGAGGTTTCACTTTCTCCTGGATAATAAACATCTTCAGCAACTAAAACTTTATGTACACGCTTTCCTTCAGGTGGCGTTTGTGGTGTAACCAATTGCATTCCGATGATTTGTTCTGAAATTTCAGTAACTTGATCTAAGTTTTTAGCCAACTTAACTCCTCCTCCTTTTCCTCTTCCACCCGCATGAATTTGCGCTTTAATTACATACCAGCTTGTACCCGTTTCTGCTGTCAATTGTTTTGCAGCAGCAACCGCTTCCACAGGACTATTTGCAACGATTCCACGTTGAACACGTACGCCGTAGCTTGCTAAAATTTCTTTTCCTTGATATTCGTGTATATTCATAATAAAAGAGTTGGTTTGTATACAACCGAAACAAATTCGGTAAAATGTGCCACAAAAGTAATTAATTAGAATCAATCCTAAAAGAAATGTATACCAATTTAGTATATTTCTTGATTTTAATTAATTTAGTAGTCGGAACCTAATCTTTTCTAATCAAAAACTACCACATACTAAGTTCCCTTTTACACTATAAAACATGAAAAAAATAGCACCTTATATCTTAATAGCACTTATACTAAGTTCTTGCACTAGTTCTACTTCTAATGTAAATATAACAATAGAAGGCAAAATTAATAATAACAGCGAGTATAATGGTGGGGCCCCACCACCTCAGGAAATTTTAGATGCCTTAGCGGTTTACAATCCGTCTGCCAATCAGCTTTTTTATGTACGAAATGCAGCTAATTACGCCCCATACACCCAAATAATCACCTCATTTACCACGGATGCCAATGGAGATTATTTGTTGGATTTACCAATAGGTTCTTACGCCATCATTAGTAAAGATAAATATGATTTTGAACAAAATCCTATGGCAACTGCCGACTGTACGTATTTACAGCAACCCGATAAAATATTGAATGTAGTAAGTACACCACAAATATACAATTGGTCCTATACAGCTAAAGCAAATGTATGTGTGCCACATCCCTAACAAATAAAAACCATGAAAAAAACTATCCTTTCTTTAGTCATAATACTATCACTAATGCAAATGAGCTGCAGTAGCAACTCTGGTTCAAACTCTACTGATGCCGTACAAGGACAATGGAAATTGACCCATGTAGAAGGTTCTTTTGCAGGCATACACGACTCTTTCAACCCCGGGTTGATTACATGGACTTTCAACGCTACCAACCATACTGTTACGGTAGTCAACAATAACACCAATCCAAATTTGCAATCGGTTTTACCAACAGGAGTATACGACTACCATTTTGTCAATAATACTGACTCCTCACCCTGTGAAGAAAGTATAGAAATTAATGGAAACCTTTATAATTGCTTCACAGTCACAAACGAAAGTCTGATCTTAGACCAAGCTATTGCCGATGGGTATACCGTTACTCTGATACATTAACTATCAAAAAGCACGAATTCCACAATTTTTTTCTTTGGAATTCATAAGCTAACACCCTAGCTTTGCTTCAAACCTCAATATTCAATTATGCAATCTTCCGAATTAGTAGCCTTGGCACAAGAATATGGCAATCCGCTATATGTATATGATGCCGAAAAAATCGAATTTCAATACAACCGCTTAAGCCATGCTTTTGCCAAAGTAGAAAGCCTTCGCATTAACTATGCCATGAAGGCTCTTTCGAATGTATCGATTTTAAAGCTCCTAAAAAACTTAGGCTCTGGATTGGATACCGTTTCAATTCAAGAAGTCCTCTTGGGATTGCATGCCGGTTTTACACCCGATAAAATTATCTTTACGCCCAACGGTGTTTCGTTTGAAGAAATTGAAGAAGTAGCCAAAATGGGTGTTCAAATCAATATCGACAATTTATCCGTACTTGAACATTTTGGCACCAAATATCCCAAAACACCCGTTTGTATTCGCATCAATCCTCATGTAATGGCAGGAGGTAATGAAAACATTTCCGTAGGCCATATCGATAGCAAATTCGGAATCTCGATTTACCAAATCCCTCATGTGTTGCGTATCGTAGAAAATACCAAAATGAACATCAACGGTATTCATATGCATACGGGTTCCGACATTTTAGACATCGAAGTATTCCTCTATGCCTCCGAAATTCTATTTGACGCCGCCAAACAATTCAAAAATCTACAATTCCTAGATTTTGGCTCTGGATTCAAAGTCCCGTATAAAAAAGGGGATATCGAAACCAATATCGAAGAACTGGGCAAAAAACTAAGTAAACGTTTCTTGGCTTTTGAAAAAGAATATGGTAGTCCACTCACTTTGGCTTTTGAACCGGGTAAATTTTTAGTGAGCGAAGCTGGCTATTTTATAGCCAAAGTAAATGTAGTCAAACAAACCACTTCTACCGTTTTTGCGGGTATCGATAGTGGGTTCAACCACTTAATCCGTCCTATGTTTTATGGATCCCAACACACCATTGAAAACATCTCAAACCCAAAAGGAAAAGAGCGTTTCTATACCGTAGTGGGGTACATTTGTGAAACCGATACCTTTGCCAACAACCGACGCATAGCCGAAATCCACGAAGGTGACCTATTATGTTTTAGAAATGCAGGAGCCTATTGCTTCTCTATGGCATCCAATTACAACTCGCGCTTTAAACCAGCAGAAGTTCTTTGGAAAAATGGCAAAGGTCATTTAATTCGGGAGCGAGAATCATTGGATGACTTGCTGCAAAATCAAATTATAGTGGATTTGTAATTTTTATTTTCTTACAAATTTCGGCATCCCCAAGTAATAAATTCAGCATAAAAACCTTTGGGAGCCCCAGTAAATACAAAGCCTCAGAAAGCACCTGACGGAACTTTCTATTCGTCCTGACGGAGCGTGAGTTCCGTCCTGACCAACGAAAAAAGTCGTCAGGACGATTTGGAGCCTCTATCCGCATGATTTTTAACACCACACTTGGCACTATATTTTGTAGGAAAAAAAAGGTTCATAAAACCTTTTTTGTTTAAGGAGTAAATACCTCTAAAAGCACTTGTGCTTCAGTTCCATTCGGAAAAGCGGTTTGTATTTTTTGAGCTATCGTAGGTGCAATTTGGGTAATGACTTTTCGGTCGTGACTCTCCCCTGCCTTAACATTCCATCCAAAGAAAATCAATGGCACATGGGTATCATAACTATAAGGCGTGCCATGGGAAGTTCCTTTAGGTCCATATTCAATATAACCAGGCTTATCCAATAGCACTAAATCGCCGTCTTGGGTGGCATCATATCCTTTGGCAATACAGTTTAAATAATAATCATTACCGCCATTAGTTAGTATTTCGGCTTCTGTATAGGTTCGTTTCACTTGGTCTTGTGTCATCAAATAAGCGCTAAAAGATTGAGTCAATTTAGACAGCTCCAACCCTTTGGCTGCAATTTTAACCTTATCAAAAAACAAATTGAAATTGGAATAATTAAGCACCAAATCCTCTCCAAAAGTATCTACAGAGAATTTCTTTAATCCTTTTACAATATCCTTAGTCTCAACATTGATCACATTATATTTAGTATCGTTAAGGAATTTAGCATTCTCAGCACCCGCATGATCTGCCGTTAAAAACAACAGGTAATTTCCTTTTCCTACCGTTTTATCCAAATAAGCTAAAAAATCGGATAGGGTTTGGTCCAAACGCAAATAGGTATCTTGCAATTCCATGGAGCGTGGCCCTAAGGTGTGCCCCACATAATCTGTTGAAGAAAAACTAACCGTCAAGAAATCAGTAATTTCATCTTGACCTAAGCCTTCTTTCTCTATGGCTTTTTTGGCAAAATCAGCCAACAAGTCATTTCCAAAAGGAGTAGCACGCAATATGCCCGCATCGTTTTTTGCTGCATACATACTTTTTAAATCATACGGAAACACAGGATTAGCACCATTCAATTTCCCTTCATAGGCATTATCATCTGCCAAACTCTCATTGTATGTACCAATTGGTTTAAGTAAATTCCATCCTTGGTTGATGTAGTTCATGTAGTTTTTCTCGGCATTGAATTCGGTTACCCAAGTAGGCAAAGTAGCTCCATAAAAAGTACTCGAAATAAAGGCACCCGTTTTACTGTACCAAAATGCCCAATTGGCAAAATGCCCTGCAGGTAAAATAGCTCCCCTGTCTTTTAAACTAACGCCTATCACCTTTCCTTTAAAATTAGTAGCCAATCGCAACTCATCTGTAATGGTAGTAGACAATAAATTCTTAGGCGACATGGCTCCCTCTTCTTTGGTACCGTCACCCAAGGTTTGAACTGAGGCATCATCAGTACAGTACATATCTTTTCCCAATTTTCTGCTAAACCATTCATTCCCCACTATACCATGAGTAGCAGGTGTAGTACCTGTATATATTGAGGCATGTCCTGGAGCGGTATAAGTTGGCATATAATTGTATTGCATATTTTGATACACAAAACCATCATGCATCATCCGTTTGAATCCTGTGGATGAAAAATCATTTTGAAACCGATACAAGTATTCCATTTTCATTTGGTCTACTACTATACCCACAACCAATTTAGGCCGTTGTTGTGCATATGAAATGAACACAGCTAACAACAAACTACATAACAATCCTTTTTTCATTGCGTTTTATTTTTCACAAAAATAGACAATACTTGGCTATACCCACAAAAACAAATGCACACTTTGAAGTGTGCATTTGAAAAAAGTCTCAATTTTTTTTTTATTTGAACAACATGATAAATAAACTTATTTAATAATCATAAAAGTACATCTACGATTGGTAGCGTGCTCTTCTTCTGTACAATCGTTTTTCGGACAAATTATAAGTGGCTTGGTCTCACCATACCCTACAGAAGACAATCGATTTCGCTCAATACCATTATTCACAAGATACTCTAATGCAGAAGCCGCTCTTTTATTAGACAATCTCAAATTATACCCAGACGAAGCACGGGAATCGGTATGTGAACCTATTTGAATTTCCATATATGGGTATTTTTTCAACAAGCCAACTAAAACATCTAAGACTTGAGACGCTTGAGGTTTGATTTCCCATTTATCCAAATCAAAATAAATATTCTCCAATTCAATCAATACGGTTCCATCTTCTTTCTTGTTAATGATATCTTCTGCATCATAATAAGACTCTACTTTCATCTGTAAATCCAAATAGACCTTACCATCTTTGCTCGTCGTAAAATCAGCCTCTGCAGGAATATAAAAATCCTTGAACGCCATGATTTTGTATTTTTTATTCGGCTCCGTATTGAACATGAAATCACCCGCTTTGCCAACGGTTATAGCCTCAAGGAACACACCCTTATCATCATACAATTTCACAGTGGCTCCAGGCAATAATTCAGAAGTCTTTTTATCTCGCACTTCACCTTCAACCAAATACTGTAATTTATTTGGTTCTTTAACAAACGTGTACAAATTGTCGCTGCCATTTCGATTGGAAGAAAAATAGCCTTTACTCTTAGCTTCATCTAAGATGTAATTAAAATCATCCATCTCACTATTAATAGACGACCCCAAATTGACTGGTTGATCAAATTCGGTATCACTAATTTTTTTACACATGAAAATATCTAAATTCCCATTACCTTGATGACCATCCGAAGCAAAATACAAAGTTCCATCTGTTGACACAAAAGGGAATTGTTCACGGTGTAATGTATTGATTGTCGCGCCTAAATTTTGTGGCACTCCATAGGTCCCATCTTCATGCACATCAACTACATACAAATCCATTGAGCCTATAGTACCCGGCATATCACTTGAAAAATACAATTGCTTTCCATCTGCGGTCAAAAAAGGATGCTCTACAGAATAGGAATCACTAGAAAAAGGAACCATAGTCACATGTGACCATTTACCACCTTCAAAAATAGCTTTGTAAATTTTAATTGTAGCTACCAATTCCTCCCCTACTTTATTCTGTTTCTCTCCAGACCGATTAAAATATAGGGTCTTTCCATCGGCACTAAATATGGCCGAACTTTCGTGAGCCTTCGTATTAATATCACTAGAAAAAGGAACCACATCGGTCATCTGGCCTGTTTCCGTAACAGTTCCTTCAAACAAATCTAAATAGGGCTTTTCATTCCAACCATAGGATTTACCACCGCCACTTCGAGCTGAAGCAAATACAACTTTGCTCCCCAAAAATGAAATACCAAAATCTCCTGTATTGGGTTCACTTGATATCATTTGCAACTTATAACTTGAAGCCGAATTACGGGATACATTCTTCATAAACTTCACCGTATTTTGGGCCTCACCGGTATAGGCTTGCATAATCGAATCCCCTTTTTCTAAATTGGTAATACCTTTTAACGCATTCGCATATCTAAAATACACTTCCTTTTGAACACTATCTTTATAAGTCGAAAACAACTGCTTATACGCTTTAACAGCTTTATCCATTTGGAAATTATAGAAATAACAATCCCCCAAATTTTGCAATACGGTTTTACTTGGCTCTACTTGCTCATACAATGCAGCCGCCTTTACAAAAGCTTTTTGGCGAAACAAATCATCACCATCTTTAGCGGTAGCCTTTTTTTGTGCCGTTACCGTAGTGAGGCAACACACTACAAAAAAAATAAAATATCTTTTTCTCATCATAGTAATTTTAAAAGAAACGAGGTGATTTGTCATACCCTTTTCCTGAATTTTTATCTGAACTGGAACCCAATTCAAAAAGCACATATACCTCGTGTGAACCTGTATTAAAATTTCTCAAGTTAGTCAATGTATAATCATAAGAATAGCCTATTCTCAAGGTAGGAGTTACATAAAAACTAGCTAATCCACTCACTGAATCTCCTAAACGGTAACCAATACCTCCCTCAAACTTATTATTGATTAACACATTGGCAGTCACATCTAATGACAATGGTGCTCCTGCAACCCCTTTAGCCATGAAAGCAGGTTTTAATTTTAAATTATCGTTTCCGTTAAACGTAAACACATACCCTCCTGTCATAAAATAATGTATCGCTTCTACACCAGTAGTTGAAATTCCATTTTGACTTTCTAAATGTTTTGTAGTTAATAAATTGGGCGCCGACAATCCTATATAATAATTTGAACCAAACAAGTACGTTCCCGCACCTACGTTGGGCATCGTTTTACTGATGTTATTTTCAAAAGCATGGTCTATCGCTGAATCTGTAAATACAAAACCATTGAAATCGGTATTAAATAAGGTTACTCCTCCTTTAATCCCCAAAGACAATTTGGTTTGCTCAGACAAATCCAACACATAGGCAAAGTCCGCATAGATATTATTCTCTTTGACTACATTTCCAATTTCATCGTGTACTATCGATAATCCCAATTCTACTTTTTTACTAATTGGTTTGTGTGCAAAAAAGGACTGAGTAGTTGGGGCTCCTTTGATTCCAACCCATTGTGCTCTATACAATCCACCCATATTAATCACACCTGGATTGGCAGTAGCATAAGCCGGATTGATTACACTCATATTATTCATATAGTGAGTATACTCAGGATCTTGCTGTGCTGTCATCTTGGAAATGCAAAAACACCCCAGAAGTAAAGTAATATAAAGTATCGATTTTTGTTTCATAGTAATTCTCATTATCTGCTTAAATAAACACTGCCTTGTACCGGTTTTTTAATGCTGTCATTAAAATATACGATATAGAAATAAACGCCTGTTGGTGCAATATTATCGCCAAATTTCAATCCCGATTCTGTGGTAACTCCAGCCCAATTAGGGGTATTAATATCACCTTGATATACCCTATTACCATATCTATTATAGATTTCTATCTTATATTTTGGATACAACAATCCGATATTGGCAATTTCAAATGTATCATTGGTCCCATCATCATTTGGTGAAAAACCATCTGGAATAACTACTTCGCAACCATTCAACACATAATCAAATGGCATACGGGTTACACTCTCACAACCACCTGCACCTATATAGGCCGCATAATAGGTAGTCCCTGGCACTAATACATCGGTAGCGGAATAGGCTGTACCTCCCGTTAAAGAAGTATACCAAACAACCGGTAGTGTTCCTGAAACTATCATCGTTAAATTGGCTACTGTTGGATTGGTAAATTGACATAAGTTGTAATCGACAATTAATGTCGGCTCATCCACCACAGTAGGAGTAACATCAGCAGCTAAAACTGTAGAAGGTACAACACTACATGTAGACGTAGCTGATGTGACTAAAGTAATCGTTACGGTAGTCGTACCGGCTGTAGGTAGCAAAGCGGCTGGTATATTAAAGCTACCTTGCCCACTCGCAATAGTTACTGTAGCTGAATTTGAAGCCGAAGTATTAGCACCCGAAAGCGCATATTGAAGAGTATAATTACCATCGGTCAAAGCAATAGCCCCAGCCAAGGTAACGGTAGCATCATTTGCAAAACAAATTGCTGCTATAGACATTGTTGCCCCTGTAGTATCCGGCAATGCATTAATACTAAATGGAACTGCTGTATTCTCAGCCAAGTTTGAACACCCCGTAGTAGCAGCGATAGCAGTGATTGTCATCGTATAATTACCTGCAACTGTAAATATGGACGCTGGTAAAGTAAATGAACCTGAACCACTCGTTAGTACAACATTCCCTGTAGTACCTGTAGAAGGATTCGCCCCCGGTATAGAATAACTAAATTGATAAGTGTCATCTGGTAAATCAATCGCATTCGTTAGAGTAACCACACTAGAAGTACCTAAACAAACTGTAGGTATAGCTACACTTGTAGCATCTATATGTGCTAGTGGTTTTACTACTAAATTACTACTGAAATTTAATAAACTCAAACAGTTAGTTCCAGCATCAACAATAGATGTAAACGATATCAAAGTGGAACCAACCAAAGGAATAGAGGCACTAGGAATAGCAAAGTTTCCAACTCCTCCCGCTACAGCTACAACAGCTTGTTGACCCGCTAAAAGGTTTGTCCCTGCCAAATCATAATGAATGGTATAAATTCCATCGGTCATTCCAGTCAAATTCACTACAGCATTTGAACCCACACATACAGATGGTACTGCCACTTGTACAGGCAGTAATTTTGGCGTTGGTAATATGGTAAATTGTATCGTTTGAGCTTGTGTACCACAAGCATTGGTAACGGTATAAGTATAGCTATAAGTACCCGCGTTAAAACTTAAAATGGTAAGCGGTGAAGTCACAACTTGGGCCGCACTATCAGTCCATACCCCAGTCGAATCTTCTCCTGTCAATAACGACCCTAAATCCAAAACTCCAACTGAAGTACAATAAGAAGCTAAACCTGTAAATACTCCCGCATTAGGAGCGCCCACTACGGTAAATGTAGTCGCCGCATCTTCATTCATATTGGAGCAAAGAGTAGCAGAAATAATAGAATTGATAGTTATAGTAGATGTTCCTATTGTTCCTATCGATGCCGAAGGAATCACAAAAGAACCTGCTCCTGCCGTAATAGTTACAGTACCCGAATTAGCAGTTCCTGTATTAGCTCCTGACAAGGTATAATTAAATTGATAATCTCCATCCGGTAAAGAAGTGGCATTGGCAATCGTAACGGTAGCCGCACTTCCTAAACAAAGTGATGCAATAGTCAAATTAGCCGAATCCAATTGAACTACGGGATTAACTACTATCGTTCCTGTAACCGAAGTAAGTACCGTTTGACATCCCGTCACGGTATTTTGTATAGAAGTAAAACTTATTGTTGTAGTACCTACACTAGTAAATGGAGCTGCCGGTATTGAGAAAGTACCCACTCCACTCGCAATAGTAACCGTTGCTGTTTGTCCTGCCAAGGTAGTTGTACCTGTTAAATCGTAATTTAATGCATATGTTCCGTCTGCCATTCCTGTCAAATTAACCACAACATCAGACCCCATACAAACGGATGGAATTGTGATATTAGCTGGAGTTAAATCGGGATTGGATGAGACCGTGAATTGAACAGTTTGTGATTGTGTACCACAAGTATTTGTTACTGTATAGGTATAAAAATAGGTTCCAGCTGCAAAACTACTTATCGTAATTGGAGATGTCACTACTAGTGACGCACTGTCGGTCCATACACCATTTATATCTTCTCCAGTTAGTAAATCAAATAAATCAACTGTTCCAGCTGAAGCACATAACGGACTTATTGGCGCAAAAACTCCTGCATTCAGTCCGGTTGATAAATCAAAGGACACCGCTGCATCTTCATTCATATTAGAACATCCTGTAGCTGTAATAATTGTAAGTATCGTTACCGTAGTAGTCCCACCTGAAACAAAGGTAGCTGCAGGAATGGTAAAGGAACCTACTCCTCCTGTAATCGTAATACTCCCCGAATTCCCATTTGCTGTAGTAGCTCCTGTCAAGGAATAATCCATTTGATAAACTCCATCAGGCAAATTAACAGCCGAATTGATAGATACCGTAACATCGTTCCCGAAACACAAAGTCCCTACGGAAAGATTTGCAGAATCCAATTGAACTGCCGGATTAATCACTATCACTCCAGTAACCGAGTTTAATGCAATTTGACAAGTTGTATCATTATTTTGAATAGCCGTAAAGGTAATGGCCGTAGAGCCACTAGTTGTAAAAGTAGCCGCTGGTATAGTAAAATCTGCCAATCCACCAACAACATTCACCAAAGCCGTTTGATTGGTTAGATTGGTTGAACCACTCAAATCATAAGTAAGTGTATAAGGTGCATCTACCATACCACTTAAAGACACCAACACATCTGTACCCACACAAACAGGGGCTATAGAAACATTGGTTGTATCCATTTGTGGGAACGGTAATACTTCAAAAATAACTGTAGTAGGATCACTACTTCCACAATCATTACTCACCACATAATCATATAAATAAATTCCTGGTGCAAATGCCGATATATCAACAGGATTCACTATTTCATCACCCGTATTGGTATCATACCACAACCCTCCCGAATCTTGACCCGATAATAAGGTAGTTAAATCTATTGTTCCTACTGAAGGACATAATGGGCTCGTTGGCACAAAAACACCTGCATTTGGTAAAGCAGTCACCGTAACCGTAACAACTGCGGTATCAGTAAAACATGGAGCAACTCCTCCCGAAACAGTGTAGGTGAAATGATAGATACCTGGACTCACTTGTGAAGGATCAAATACAGTACCCGAAAGTGCTCCTGTCGCATCATCATCAGAAAATGTACCTGCTTCTTGAGTACCATCCAATCCATTAATCAAATCCAATCCTGTGCTATCACTACAAACGGCTAAGTTTCCATCTACACCAGCAATTGGCGTAGGTAAAAGCGAAACGGTAACCAATGAGGTAGCTGGCGAACAACCAAATCCTGCCGAAACGGCATAAGTAAATACCCCTGCAGCTTGTACCGTAGGATCATACATAGCCGATACTACTGTACCTCCTGCATCAGTCCATACTCCACCGGCTTGAGGCGTACCATTCAAATAACTGAACAAATCAATTGGAATACTATTGCTACATATTGCTGCATTACCATCTGTCCCTGCATCTGGCATAGGAAGTACTTGCACATCTAGTGTAGCCTGGTCATTATCACAAGGATTCAAACCGGTTAACGTATACGTATAGGTCGTTGCCGCATCAACAGCTGGATCAAAAAAACCAGTTCCACTTGCCATGGCAGGTGACCAAGTTCCTCCTGGTTGCGCATTAGGCCCTAATTCTAAAAATAAATCATGTGCCACACTTCCCACACATATTGAAAATGTACCTGATTGTCCTGCCTCTGGTCCAGGAGTAATCGTAACATTTAGTATTGCCGTATCATCAGCACAAGGAGCTATCCCTGTTACTGTATAGGTATAATCACCTTCAGCCGCTGTTGAAGGATCAAGTATTGAAGACACTACAGCATTTGAAGGGTCTGTCCATACACCTCCTGGTTGTGCTGTAGCACTTAAATAGGTATTTAAATCTACTGGATTTTGATTGGAACACAATGGTACATTTGTATCATCTCCCGCATCTGGAACTGGAGTAACTAGCACTTGTACTGAAGCAGAAGCAGACACACATGGAGCAATACCCGTTACAGTATATACGTAGGTATTTGAAACATCTATTGAAGGGTCAAATATTCCTGTACCGCTTGCTAAAGCAGGTAACCAAGTCCCTCCCACTTGGGCAGTTGGACCTAGTAAATCAAACATATCAAAAGCAGCTCCCGATTGACAAACAGTCTGAGGTGCCGGACTAACACCTGCATCAGGTTTTGGATTAACAGTTAAAGTAATGGTTTGGTTCAACACCTTTGTACAACTAGGTACTCCTGTAGTGGTTACACTTACCAAAACGACAGTCGTATCAGTAGTATAAGCACCGATAACTATAGCAGTTCCCGCAGCATCTAAGGGTATAGTTAAATTAGCCCCTCCATTAATCGTATAGGTCACAGTAGCATTTGGTGTACCAGTGAATGTTAGAGCCGCACTGTCATTTTCACATATAGTTGCTTGATCAAAACTAGCGCTAGCTGTTGGGTCAAGTACCGTTAACGTAATAGTTTGGTTTAATATCTTAGTACAACTAGGCAATCCTGCCGTGGTCACACTAACTAAAGTTACTGTGGTATCGGAGGTATACGTACCTACTACTGTAGCCGTACCGGTAGCATCTAATACTATCGTTTGATTAGCTCCACCATTAATGGTATACGTTACCGTAGCGTTGGGTGTCCCTGTAAAGGTTAGCGTAGCACTGTCATTCGCACAAATCGTAGTTTGGTCAAAGCTGGCACTAGCTGTTGGGTCTAGTACCGTTAATGTAATGGTTTGGTTTAGTATTTTAGTACAACTAGGTAATCCTGCCGTAGTCACACTTACTATAACCACTGTGGTATCTGTCGTATATGTGCCTACTAAAGTAGCCGTACCGGTAGCATCTAATACTATCGTTTGATTTGCACCGCCATTAATGGTATACGTTACTGTAGCATTGGGCGTACCTATAAAGGTTAGCGTAGCACTGTCATTCGCACATATTGTAGTTTGATCAAAGCTGGCACTAGCTGTTGGGTCTAGTACTGTTAACGTAATCGTTTGGTTTAATATTTTAGTACAACTAGGCAATCCTGCTGTTGTCACACTAACTAAAGTTACTGTCGTATCTATGGTATAAGCACCTACTACTGTAGCAGTTCCCGTAGCGTCTAGCACTATTGTTAAATTGGAACCTCCATTTATGGTATAAGTAACCGTAGCGTTGGGTGTTCCGGTAAAAATTAAGGCCGCACTATCATTAGCACATATTGTAGTTTGATCAAAGCTCACACTAGCTGTTGGGTCAAGTACCGTTAACGTAATGGTTTGGTTTAATAACTTAGTACAACTTGGCAATCCTGCCGTAGTTACACTCACCAAAACCACTGTGGTATCTGTAGTATACGTACCTATTAAAGTAGCTGTCCCTGCAGCATCTAATACTATCGTTTGATTTGCACCGCCATTAATGGTATACGTTACAGTAGCATTTGGAGTTCCAGTGAAAGTAAGCGTAGCACTGTCATTCGCACATATCGAAGTTTGGTCAAAGCTGGCACTAGCTGTTGGGTCTAGTACCGTTAACGTAATGGTTTGGTTCAATACCTTAGTACAACTTGGTAATCCAGCTGTAGTCACACTAACTAAAGTTACTGTCGTATCTACGGTATACGTACCTACTACTGTAGCAGTTCCCGTAGCATCTAATACTATCGTTTGGTTAGCGCCTCCATTAATGGTATACGTTACTGTAGCATTGGGCGTACCTATAAAGGTTAGCGTAGCACTGTCATTCGCACATATCGTAGTTTGATCAAAGCTGGCACTCGCAGTTGGGTCTAGTATAGTTAAAGTAATGCTTTGGTTTAATATTTTAGTACAACTTGGCAATCCCGCTGTAGTCACACTCACTAAAGTTACAGTCGTATCTACGGTATAAGCACCTACTACTGTAGCAGTTCCCGTAGCGTCTAGCACTATTGTTAAATTGGAACCTCCATTTATGGAATACGTTACTGTAGCGTTGGGCGTACCGGTAAAAATCAAGGCCGCACTATCATTTGCACATATCGTTGTTTGGTCAAAACTCGCACTAGCAGTTGGGTCAAGTACCGTTAATGTAATGGTTTGGTTTAGTATTTTAGTACAACTAGGCAATCCTGCCGTAGTCACACTTACTAAAACCACTGTGGTATCTGTAGTATACGTACCTACTAAAGTAGCCGTCCCTGCAGCATCTAATACTATCGTTTGGTTAGCACCGCCATTAATGGTATATGTTACAGTAGCATTAGGCGTTCCGGTAAAAGTAAGCGTAGCACTGTCATTCGCACAAATCGTAGTTTGGTCAAAGCTGGCACTAGCTGTTGGGTCAAGTACCGTTAATGTAATGGTTTGGTTTAGTATTTTAGTACAACTAGGCAATCCTGATGTAGTCACACTCACCAAAACCACTGTGGTATCTGTGGTATACGTACCTACTAAAGTAGCCGTACCGGTAGCATCTAATACTATCGTTTGATTTGCACCGCCATTAATGGTATACGTTACAGTAGCATTGGGTGTCCCTGTAAAGGTTAGCGTAGCACTGTCATTCGCACATATTGTAGTTTGATCAAAGCTTGCACTAGCTGTTGGGTCAAGTATCGTTAACGTAATCGTTTGGTTTAATATTTTAGTACAACTAGGCAATCCTGCCGTAGTCACACTTACCAAAACTACTGTGGTATCTGTGGTATACGTACCTACTACTGTAGCCGTGCCGGTAGCATCTAATACTATAGTTTGGTTAGCTCCACCATTAATGGTATACGTTACTGTAGCATTGGGTGTCCCTGTAAAGGTTAGCGTAGCACTGTCATTCGCACATATCGTAGTTTGGTCAAAGCTTACACTTGCTGTTGGATCTAGTACCGTTAATGTAATGGTTTGGTTTAGTATTTTAGTACAACTAGGCAATCCTGCCGTAGTCACACTTACTAAAACCACTGTGGTATCTGTAGTATACGTACCTACTAAAGTAGCCGTCCCTGCAGCATCTAATACTATCGTTTGGTTAGCACCGCCATTAATGGTATATGTTACAGTAGCATTAGGCGTTCCGGTAAAGGTTAGTGTGGCACTGTCGTTCGCACAAATCGTAGTTTGGTCAAAACTGGCACTAGCTGTTGGATCAAGTACTGTTAACGTAATCGTTTGGTTCAACACCTTAGTACAACTAGGCAATCCTGCTGTAGTCACACTAACTAAAGTTACTGTCGTATCTATGGTATAAGCACCTACTACTGTAGCAGTTCCCGTAGCGTCTAGCACTATTGTTAAATTGGAACCTCCATTAATGGTATAGGTAACCGTAGCATTGGGTGTTCCGGTAAAAATTAAGGCCGCGCTATCATTAGCACATATTGTAGTTTGATCAAAGCTCACACTAGCTGTTGGAGTCTGAATAATAGTTAAAGTTACAGTAGAGAAATCAGGTGGACAGGCAGTAGCTGTAGTAACCGTATACGTAAAAACATATGGACTTCCTGCCAAATTTAAGGATGTTATATCTACAGTTCCTTGGTATCCATTACTTGTTCCAATTGGTCCAGTCCATACTCCAGTTGTATCAGGAGTACCACCCAATTGTCCAAATAAATCAAAAGGCACTGTTGTTGAAATAGCTTCTTCACAAACCGACATCGTTCCTGAAGTTCCAGCATTATTAGGCTGTGAGATACTCACCGTAACAGACAACCGTGTTGGACTAGGACAATTCCCAATATTAGACTCTGCATAATAGGTTTGCCCATCTACTAATGGTATTAAACTATCTAATTCAATACCTGAGGTTGGAGTGGAATACCATAACAAATTGGTACCATTAGCATTCAAATCAGCTACCAGAGGAAGTGGATTGGCACAAAACAACGGATTACTAGTACCCGTAGGAGTTGGCACAATGGTAATATTTACCGAAAACCCTTTACGCGAGGTCTCACAACCTGTATTGGGATTGGTTTGACTGGCATAATAAGTGGTTCCATTAACCAAAGGTGTTGAGGAAGCCAACACTGCTCCTCCTGTGGGAGTGGCATACCATTTAATTTGATTCCCAATAACGTAGGGCGCTAAATCAGCAACCGTTGAAGCTTGACAAAACTGAATCGAACCTAATACTGCCGTCGGTTTAGAATAGATAGTAACCAAAACAGAAACTCTTGTCCCACAAGAACCTGTAGTATCATCAACATAATATGTCGATCCATCAATCAACGAAATAGAATTGGATAAAGCAGTTCCACCTACCGCAGTAGTATACCATTTAATTCCACCACCTGTATCGGTGGCCACTAAACTTCCAACTGTTGGCGATTGAGTGTCACAAAAAGTTTGATGAGTTTCAACTACAGTAGGACACTGAGCATATACCACATTCGATAAGCCAATTAAACAATTGACTAATAACAAGTAAAAAAAATATTTTTTAACAAGAGTATTAATTCTCATAAGCAATTCAATTTAAACATTTTTTCACTACTCAAATTTCTTAGTAACACCGAAAAAAGAAGCTTCTTTTTTGCCGTATATATAGTACTCTCCAAAGTAAAAATGCCACCACTATATTACTCATAATAACCTCGCGCCATTTTGAGTTATTAAAATGTTACTAACAAATTAATCAACATTATCAACAATAGAAACCCCACCCAACCAAAAATTATTCAGCTGAATACAAGTATTTTATAAAAATAAATAATGGAAAAATGAAGTTATTAAGAATTATCCTTACAACGATTATCTACCAAATTGTTAATAACTATTCTTTGAAATGCAGTTTACTGTAGATTAAAAAAGTCACCTAAAGGAATTACAAGACAATCCCTTTGATTTCTTGGGATGCATTCCTAAATTCCAACACAACCTCATCAATAATATCTTGAACTGATTTAACTTCATGAATAAGACCCGCTATTTGACCTATTTCTAACTCGCCTTCTATCAAATCGCCTTCAAACATACCACGCTTGGCACGCCGCTTACCCAAAAGCAATTCTAAATCTTCCTTTTTGGGACAGTTCTGATAAAGCTCTTGTAAATCGTTATAAAACTTATTCTTAATCAAACGAACGGGCGCCAATTCTTTCAAAGTAAGCTGGGTATCCCCTTCTCCTGTCTCAATCACAGTTTGCTTGAAATTCGCATGTGCCGAACTCTCAAATGAGGCCACAAAACGACTTCCCATTTGCACACCATCCGCCCCTAAAACCATTGCCGCCAACATCCCACGCCCAGTAGCAATACCTCCTGCCGCAATTAATGGTATGGCTATTTTCTCCTTAACCATAGGTATCAATGTTAAAGTCGTAGTCTCTTCTCTTCCATTATGCCCACCTGCTTCAAACCCTTCTGCCACCACTGCATCCACACCGGCTTCTTGGGCCTTTAAGGCAAATTTAGAACTACTCACTACATGCACTACAGTAATCCCATGCTCTTTTAAATAAGTTGTCCAAGTTTTGGGATTTCCAGCAGAAGTAAAAACAATCTTTACACCCTCTTCTATAATAATCTGTATAATCTCCTCTATATTAGGATACAACATAGGCACATTCACTCCAAAAGGCTTAGAAGTAGCTTGTTGACACTTTTGAATATGCTCCCGCAATACATCTGGATACATAGACCCAGCTCCAATTAATCCTAATCCACCTGCATTACTAACTGCGCTGGCCAATTTATAACCACTGTTCCATATCATTCCTCCTTGAATTATAGGATATTGTATCTTGAATAATTGGGTAATTGCATTCATATCATTTTCGGTATAGTATATTATTTTTTAAACAGTTTGCCTTGTTGCACAAAAGAACCCGACTTTAGGATATAACTATACAATCCAGTAGGCAAACCCGATACTGAAAAGACATCGCTTTCGCTAGAAATTGACGAATCAACAACCAACTGCCCCAAGGTATTATACATTTTTATAGTAGCTTCTTGAAATGAAGTGGGAAATGACACATGAACATCCTCCAATACCGGATTAGGAAACACACTAAACCGAGTATCAGAATGAGTAGGCACTTGCAAATAGGCCATATCTAGCGCGTATTGAAAATCTGGGATTCCATAGCCATATTGCGCTGTTGGATTTCCAAATCGATCGGCCGATTGTTCAACTAAATCCATTACTTGTTGGTTGGTTGCCCATGGAATAGCTTGCCAAAAACTAGTAATAGCACCTGCCAATATCGGACAAGAAAACGATGTTCCACTAGCCGTCACTATCACTCCCGAAGTATTCGACAATACGGCATTTTGCCCTTGCGCCATGACGTTGGGCTTCACCCTCCCATCAAAACCAGGCCCTATCGAACTAAATGTAGCATATTGTCTATTGGCCTGTACCGCACCAACAGCTAATACATGTGTTGCTTCAGCAGGCACTCCTATATAGGGATTGCTTGACGACCCCGAATTACCCGCACTTGCCACCACTATCATTCCTTTGGCATAGGCGATATTAGCACCTTGTGATGCAAAAGCATGATCGCCTGTCATCTCAGAATAGGTATGACTATAATTTGGATTATCATATTCAAAATAACCCAATGAAGTGGAAATCACATCAACTCCCAATCGATCAGCTTCTTCGGCGGCCTCAACCCAATTACTTTCTTCAACAGGGTTCTCCGAATTGACATCTTCGGTAATAAATATATAATAACGAGCATCTGGAGCAGTTCCTACCAATTGCCCATCTACATAACCCACCATACAAGACAAAGTCATAGTTCCGTGATTGTGGGTAGAAAACACATCTGTATTTCGAGCTACATAATTATACCCTCCAAGATACAACCCATTTGTAAACATACGATTGAAAGGGATAATCGTATTCACACCCGAAAACCCAGAATCCAATACCGCTATTATCTTACTACCTCCAGTGTAATTAGCTTCATGTAACAAATGAGCATTTAACATTTGAATCTGATTTCCTGAATTCCCATAAGAAAAAGAAGTTTGTACTTCCATGGGTTTTTGAATTGGAACAACAACACCTCCACTAACCGTCTTGGCATTTAAACTTACATTGGCATACCGAATATGATCCACAAATGGAAATGCAAGCAACGCATTTATATCTGACTCACTTCCCCGAACATGAAGACAATTTAACCACTTGGATTGAGCCTTTACTTCGATACCCGTTGCTGCCGTTATAGCCTCCACATAAGTTACCTCCAAAGGCGCATCAGTTATATCCAACACGATACCTTGAGCAGCTCTTCGATCTAAAGAACGTTGTGAAAGTTCCGTCAATGGCTCATCATAGAAAGCTTGCGCATTAGGCTTACCTGTAAAATAAACCCACGCATCTTCCTGAGCAAAACCCATAAAAGAAACTATTAGTAAAACAAATAGAAATGTATTTTTCATCGTCTTCGCCTGTTGGAAAACGCTAATTTAGGAAATAACTCCCGAACCTACTAATTCATCCCCTAGATTCCAAGCCACAAATTGCCCCTCTGTGATAGCCGATTGGGGTTCCTCAAAAGAAACATATAACCCGCTCTCAAACTGATACAACATGGCTTTTTGCAAAGGTTGACGGTATCGAATACGAGCCATAACCTCCATGCGCTCTCCATTTTGAAGTGCTAATGCAGGTCGTACCCAGTGTACCTCATCCGTTTGTACGCGCAAAGCTTTTCGATATAAACCAGGATGACTAGCGCCTTGTCCTGTGTAAATGGCATTAGCATGCACATCGGTAGATATAATAAACAAAGCTTCTTTAGTACCTCCCACATTCAAGCCTTTGCGTTGCCCAATGGTGAAATAATGAGCTCCTTGATGTTTACCCACAACCTTACCACTTTCTGAAGTATAGGCTATTGGAGTAGACTCATAAATAAGTTGAGCCTCGACAGTTTCAAATTCTGGTGTTTCACTATGATACAAAGGACTATCCGCAGAAATTTCATATATCAAGCCATCTTTAGGCTGCAATTGCTGTTGCAAAAATTCTGGCAAACGCACTTTACCTATAAAACATAACCCTTGTGAATCTTTCTTTTCTGCAGTAACCAAATCCAATTGCATCGCAATTTCACGAACTTCAGGCTTGGTTAATTCTCCTATAGGAAACAAGGCTTTCGCCAATTGTTCTTGAGACAACTGACACAAAAAATAGGACTGGTCTTTATTCCCATCTATTCCAGCCAATAATTGATACTGCTCCACCCCATCAACTTCAAGCACTCCTTTACGGCAATAATGACCCGTAGCCACATAATCGGCCCCCAAACTCAACGCTATTTTCATAAAGACATCAAACTTGATTTCTCTATTGCACAACACATCTGGATTAGGAGTACGCCCTTGTTCGTATTCGTGGAACATATAGTCCACTATCTTTTCTTTATACTGCTCACTTAAATCAACGGTTTGAAAAGGAATACCCAATTTATCAGCAACCAATAATGCATCATTACTGTCTTCCAACCACGGACATTCATTGGATATGGTAACAGAATCATCGTGCCAATTTTTCATAAATAGCCCAATAACCTCATACCCTTGTTCTTTCAAAAGGTATGCAGCCACACTGGAATCAACTCCACCCGAAAGCCCTACTACAACTCGTTTCATGATCACTTCTTTACAATGCTATTTTTCGTCGGAAGTAGTCCGAACAGGGCGAACAAATTTCTTGCCCTTCTTATTCATATTTACTTCTTTCAATTTATCTTTTTCAAGTACTTTCCAAATACCCACTTTCTTGCCATTCTTATAAACACCTTCTCCTACCACCTGATCCCCTGCATTTTTATAAACAGCTTTACCCTCATATTCGCCTCCTTTAAAAAAGCTCTCTTCCATAACCACCCCATTTTCAGCATAACTCTTATAGGGCCCTTCTTTTACACCCAATTTATAAGTCGTCTCTTCAGCTAGCTTTCCACTTTCATAATACACTTTACGAACCCCATTCAATTTACCAGCTTCATAATACTCTAAAGTCATAACCACGTTTGAGTCTTCATGATAATACTTCCATTCGCCCTCAAATTGTTTTTGGACTACTTTTCCCTCACTTACTTTATTTTTCTTTTGATTGTAAAAGATAGTATAACAAGAATGGTCTTGGGAATTGAATTCACGAGTTGCAATTACTGTACCTGCTTTAGTATCATCAAAGAACTGAAACAAACCCACTTCTTGACCGTGTTCAAAGGTTCCTATATAACGAGGCCTTTTGGACTCTTCATAGACACCTTTCCATACACCTTGTTTCAATCCCTTTTCATCCAACTTATTGAACTCTTGAGCCCAAGTCAAACTACTCAGTAAAAACAATACAACTATATTTTTCATAACGACTTTATTTTTAATACATAACGCAATAAACAGAAAACTAGTATATCCTTTACATCAAAAAAGCTGCCATTACTGACAGCTTTCTAATTATTTTTTCTTTTGAGCTGTTTTTTGGGCTTCAGCTTGTTCCATCATTTCTCGCATTTTTTTCTGAAACTTGCCTTCTGATTTAGGTTTCGCTTTGTTCTCCTGAATTTGAGCGTGTATCTTATCACTATTGATGAAATACTTTTTAATCACCAACATTATCCCTATCGTAATCAAGTTGGATATAAAGTTATACAAACTCAATCCTGAACCATATGTATTAAAGAAAATCAACATCATTACTGGCGATACATAAATCATCATTTTCATAATCTTAGTCATATCTGGCATCCCTTCTTGTTGGGGTTGAGCCATAGCTTGATCTCCAGATGTCATTTTCATATAAAAGAAAATAGCAATGGCAGCTAATATTGGAAACAAACTAATATGATCACCATACAATGGAATATTGAAAGGTAATTTTGCTATTTGGTCAAAAGAAGACAAATCATCAGCCCATAAAAAACTCTTTTGGCGCAACTGAAATGCCGATGGGAAAAACTGAAACGACGCATACATAAACGGAATCTGAATCAATGCCGGTACACATCCCGCCATAGGGTTCACACCCGCTTTGTTGTACAACTTCATCGTCTCTTGTTGTTTCTTCATTGGGTCTTTGCTAAATTTCTCCCCAATCTCAGTAATCTCAGGACGCAATACTTTCATCTTAGCCTGAGACAAAAACGATTTAAAGGTAATAGGCGACATCGCAATTTTAATCAAAATTGTAAAGATAATAATCGCAATTCCTAAGCCCATAAAGGAACTCAAAAAGCCAAATAAAGGAATAAATATAAACTTATTAATCCATCCAAAGATTCCCCAACCTAATGGAATAATCTTATCCATTCCACGGTCGTATTCTTTTAAAGTCTTATAATCTGTAGGTCCAAAATACCAATTCATCTTATAATCCAATTCTCCATTAGAGGCTACTAATGGCACATTTGCTTTTAATTGTTTCGTAAATACCGTATCTACCTTCTCATCATTCATCAAATTAATGGAATGCAATTTAGAAGTAGCAAATGGGGTCTTAGTCAACAAGATAGTAGAAAAGAAATGTTGCTTAAACGCAATAAACGAAACTTTACTTGGTGTTTCTTCTTTGTCCTTTCCTTGCCCTACATAATTGTCTTTATCGCCTTCATATTCATACCGAATATCAGTATATCGGTTTTCATATGAAATGCTTTTCTCATTGCGATATGTTTTTAAATCCCATTGCAAATCAACAGGCTTAGTGGTATTCAACACCGTACTCAATCCTTGAGAACGCACATCAAAATCAACTAAGTATTTAGAAGGAGCCAATACATATTTGTATTCCAAATACGAATCCGCACCCGCTTTTAATTTCATAGACAATACTTGATTGGCACCAACTTTAGTCAAAGTAGGTTCAAAATACAAATCTTTCGTATGTAATACGCGATTGTCTTTGGTTTGCAACTCCAAATTAAAACTGGAATTGTTATCCTTAATCAAGTTCACCAATTGTTTGGAGTTTTTCTTGAATCGCTCAAAATTCTTTAACGTAGCTTCTACAATAGCACCACCTTTATTGGCAACCTTCAAAGTAATAAACTCATTTTCTATGGTGGTATACCCTTCTTTAGCTGTAGGCAAAGTAGCCGAATAGGCAAAACTTCCTAAAGTACCTTGCAATTTTTTTATTTTAACCGAATCGGTTACAGTAGTATCAGTAAGTACAGCAGCAACTTTATCAGTAGCTTGTTCTTTCTTAGCCGTTATTACTTTTTCCTTTTTGGCTTTGGCTTCTGCCTTAACCTCTTCTGCTTTGTTATTGTACATCATCCAAGCGATGATTACAAAGATTAATGTAAATCCTATTAACGAGTTATAATCAAATTTCTTTTGTTCCATTATCTATAAGCTAACACAACTTGTATAGTTGCTATTTATTATTTTTTACTATTGACCATTGCCGCCACAAAGCTAACAAAAATTGGATGTGGATTTGCAACCGTACTTTTATATTCTGGATGGTATTGAACTCCTATGAAAAAAGGATGATTAGCCAACTCCACAATCTCTACCAAACCTGTAGCTGGATTAACCCCAGAAGCACGTAAACCAGCCGTTTCTAACTGTTTACGATACGCATTATTGTATTCATATCGATGACGATGACGCTCTTCTATTTGTGTCTTACCATATATAGTAGCCGCCAATGTCCCCGCTTCAATATCACAAGCCCATGCCCCTAATCGCATAGTTCCACCTTTTTCTGTAACAGTCTTTTGATCTTCCATCAACGATATTACAGGATGCGCTGTCTCTTCATTCATCTCGGTCGAATTGGCATCAGTCAAGCCCAATACATTTCGACTGTATTCGATTACCGCCATTTGCATACCTAAACATATTCCAAAAAACGGAATGTGATGTTCACGAGCATATTTTACAGTTTCTATTTTTCCTTCTATTCCGCGACCACCAAAACCTGGTGCCACTAATATTCCATCCAATCCCGACAATTGTTCTGCCACATTACTAGCATCAACAAATTCGGAATGAATGCTTATTACATTTACTTTAGTTTGATTGGCCGCTCCCGCATGAATAAACGCTTCCAAAATCGACTTATACGAATCTTGCAATTCTACATATTTACCAACCAACCCCACATTAACGGTATGCTTCGGATTTTTCAATCGATGCAAAAAGGTATTCCAATTTTTTAAATCCGGAGCTGCCTTTTTGGCCAAATTCAATTTCTTTAACGCTACAATATCCAATCCTTCTTCCAACATCAAGTTAGGCACTTCATATATAGTAGACGCATCTATAGACTGTATTACCGCTTCGCGTTTTACATTGCAAAACAAAGCCAATTTTTGACGCAATTCATCCGACAATTCATGCTCGGTTCTACACACCAAAATATCGGCTTGTATTCCACTTTCCATCAACGTCTTCACTGAGTGTTGGGTAGGCTTAGTTTTTAATTCACCAGCTGCCGCTAAATACGGTATCAATGTCAAATGGATAACAATACTGTTGCTTTCACCCAATTCCCATACCAATTGGCGAACCGATTCAATATAAGGCAAGGATTCAATATCTCCAACCGTTCCTCCAATCTCAGTGATGACAATATCAAAATCACCCGACTGACCCAACAACTGCATGCGGTCTTTAATTTCATTCGTAATATGAGGAACAACTTGAACAGTCTTTCCTAAAAACTCGCCACGACGTTCTTTTTCAATCACAGAAAGATACACTCTTCCAGTAGTTACGTTATTGGCCTGAGAGGTAGGAACGTTTAGAAAACGTTCGTAATGCCCTAAATCCAAATCGGTTTCTGCTCCATCATCCGTCACAAAACATTCACCATGCTCATACGGATTTAAGGTCCCTGGATCGACATTGATATATGGATCAAATTTCTGAATGGTAACCCTATACCCTCGTGCCTGTAGTAACTTAGCTAATGATGCCGCAATAATCCCCTTTCCTAAAGAAGACGTCACGCCACCAGTAACAAAAATGTATTTTGTTTGTGTTTGACTCATTGTAGTTGTACGTTGTGTTGTTGTGTTGTTGTTGTAAAAAACGAGGCAAAAGTACGATTTAAATTGAAGATTTGTGGATTTGAAGATTTGAAAATTATTATTTTTTATAAGGAGGAATAGAGAACCTCACACACCTCAAACTTTCAAATCAAGAGTTACTCAAATCGGCTTCGGATATTGCTTTTTAATAGTACGTACTATTTCTTCTAACCCGTTTAATTTGAGCTCATATACTAATTGCATTTGGCTCCCTAAAGTTCCTTTGGGAAATCCTTTCTGACTATACCACACCACATAGTATTCGGGCAAATCAATTAAATAATAGCCCTCGTATTTACCAAATGGCATTTTGGTATGCGCTAAAGTGATAAGCTGTTTTTGTTCGGGTGTCACTTGAAATTAAACTTCAGGAGTCCCTATCTCGTCAATTTCTGTTTGATTGCCTTGCCCTTTAGGATTCAAACCATATTCATTTTCACCAAACTCACTCTCGGCAAATAACATCCAAAGAACATAAAATGGAATGATTAGATAAAAACCACTGTTCCCTCGATCATGGCATCGTTTAGATCCTTGAGCCAACAAAAACCATAGCGCCGGTATAATCAATAGTGACATCAATTGGGTGCTAAATAAATCATTAAGTATAGTACTCATAAATAGGACACCAAAATAAATAATATAGCTGATACCAAACTCTAATCTTCGAATACGACCGCTAAAGGAAAAAGGGTTTTTAAACATAAATAATGGGTTTTAAGGGAACCAAAATAGAAAATTAAATCCAATTAAACACTATCTCGCGTTTAATGTCGGGGTGCAAACTATAATGAACCGGACAAGTCATGCCCGTGCGTTCTAATATGGTTTTTGTCTTTTCATCGGCAGCTAACTTCATATGAAACACAATGTGAATCTCAGAAATACGACGAGGTTCTGCCGCCATCACTTTGGTTACTTCAGCCGTAGAACCCGAAAAATCTACACCTAAAGCTTGGGCTTTTATTCCCATTACGGTAAACATACAACTGGCCAATCCATTCGCCACCGTATCGGTTGGAGAAAAGGCTTCTCCTTTCCCATTGTTGTCTACTGGAGCATCGGATATAATTTCACTGCCCGATTGTATATGTATAGAAGATGTTCGTAATTCTCCCAAATAGGTAACTTTTGATGTAGCCATTATAATGCTTCTTTAATCGTTAAATCGGTATCGTAATACAACATATAAATCCCTTGATTGGAATAGCCTCCCAACTCATTCGATTCATACTGAAATCTATTTTCTATTTGTTCTGTCGCAGGCCCCTGCATAGTAGCTTCAAACGAACTTTCTTGTGCCAAACGCAATAAGGTATCAAAGGTCACATCAAAACCGCGTATCGCATACTGATTCGGAAGAATCTTGTTTACTTTTTTATACTTGACATCAAATTGATTGGCCTCCACAGTTTCATTGGGTCTAGTCAAAGATGGATACAGCAATTTCAACTTAGTCAAACGATCCAAATCTATCTCTTCATAATTCAAAGTCTCATTAGGCTCCATAATTACCAACTGTACTTGATACTCCTTTTGAGCAGCCAACATAGCTTTGGTAACCGACAATATCATTCCCGTACTCTCTGATGCGAGTACCACATAATTCAACCGCCCTTTTTGCAATACAGCCTTTAAACTATCAGCCACAAAACTGCCTTTCTCACTCATCCCTACCAAACGCACATCCTTTTGGCCTTCTTGAAAATACTGCTTCACCCGCCCTTTCTTAGGGTCGACTACCGCCGAAATAGCACCCCCTTTGCGGCGCATATAATTAAATACCGTGGCGCGCATAATATCTATACTAGGCATCGATTGGTATAAATTAGCATACCTCTTCCCACTGTCTTTAGATAAAGGAGAGATTACAGGCGTTTGAGTAGCTCCCACTAATTCGGCCAACTTCTCTACATTGGATTGGTAAAACGGACCTATAATAGCATCCATCGCTCCTAAATTGTTAGCAGCAACTAAGGCATTCACATTCGATGTGTTCTTGGTCTCTTGAGAATCCAATATGGTAACATCCACATTAATACCCAATACGCGTGCCGAATCAATCGCCATCAATGCTCCCGAGTAAAAATCCAAAGTCAAATTCAAAAACTTGTCTTTCTTCAAACGCTCTTGGGTTGTTTGGGTAGAGTCGCTTTCTATCTTACTGATATTAAAAGGCAAAAGTAATGCGAGTTGTTTCCTCGCATTACTTTTGTTGGTATCCATTAAATTGCCTTGCCCTTGTTCTGCCTTAGGCACGGGTACAGGAGCGGCCGATTTCTTCGTGACTATTGGGACTCGAATGATCGTTCCCGGTTTTACACCTCGCTTCAATTCGGGGTTGAGTTCTAACAACTCACTCTCAGACATTCCATAATCTTTGGCCAAAGAGGTTACTGTTTCATTCGGTCGAACTACATACTCTTGTAAATATTTTTTTCCTGATGATGAAGTCGTTATTGGTTTTGGCTTGCTAGCCACATCCGAAACCACTTCAGGTTTAGATGGAATTATAGGCGCATTACCCGACACAACCAACTTCATCCCTATTGGGAAGTTGTTCAATATCTGTGGATTCAATTGCTCCAATTCTTCAATAGTCATTCCGTACCGTTTCGAAATACCATATTTGGTTTCCTTAGGGGCTATGATATGAAAATTACCTTCTGCTTTAGTAATAGCCTTCTTGGGCTCTTCTTTTATCGCTACTCGAACTTCTTCTTTCACAATCGCTGGTTTAGGAGTTTCTTTTACCACGGCCTTTGGCTCATCTATACTAGTAGCTAGAGCCGACTGTACATTGGTTTCACTAGCCGGAATTTTAATATTTTGTCCTATCTTCAATCCATTATTCAACAAGTCGCCGTTAGCTGCTTTCAAAGCGTCTATAGTCACATTGTATTGCTTGGATATACTATATAAGGTTTCTTTTGGCTGAACCAAATGTGTAGTAGGTGGATTCCCTTGCATTGCCGCTTTAACCGGGGCAGCTGTAGGCGTTATCACCGCAGCACTACCCGTACTTGGTGGGATAATCAACACACTATTCAACTGCAATCCGTTTTGTGAATCGGGATTGAGCTTGTAAATATCAAAGGGAGTTACTTTATAACGCTGTGCAATCGTAGTCACAGTTTCACCTTTTGCTACGGTATGCTTAATGTACTTTTCTTGCTTCGCAAATGCCATATTCCCAACCGAGAATAAGGATAGCAATAGGAACAAAAGAATACGATTTTTCATGGATGTATATTTTATTTAACGGCTAAAATTAGCAAATCTTTTTAATTTCAAAACGAATAATCGATTTTTTTTAACCGTTTGTCGATTATTTAGAAACTTATTCCCACTCTATAGTAGCAGGTGGCTTCGAACTGATATCATACACCACCCGATTAACTCCTTTTACTTTATTGATGATTTCATTCGATATTTTCATCAAAAAATCATAGGGCAAATGAACCCAATCCGCTGTCATTCCATCGGTAGATTCTACCGCACGCAACGCCACCACTTTCTCATAAGTACGCTCATCACCCATCACACCCACACTGTTGACAGGCAACAATATAGCCCCCGCTTGCCATACCTTATCGTACAACCCATGGGATTTCAATCCCTCAATAAATATCGCGTCTACTTCTTGTAATATACGCACTTTCTCAGGAGTAATAGCGCCTAATATGCGTATCGACAACCCTGGCCCTGGGAAGGGATGACGCCCCAATAATTCGGGATCAATACCTAAGGTGCGGCCTACTCGACGTACTTCGTCTTTAAACAACATACGCAAAGGCTCCACTATTTTCAATTTCATAAAATCGGGCAATCCTCCTACATTGTGGTGAGACTTAATCGTTGCCGATGGTCCCTTAACCGATACCGATTCAATCACATCTGGGTATATAGTACCTTGGGCTAACCAACTCACATCTTCTATGATTTTTGACTCATCATCAAATACTTCTATAAATACACGACCTATAATTTTACGCTTGGTTTCAGGATCATCTACTCCATCCAATTCACTTAAAAAACGTTCGGAAGCATCAACTCCTTTTACGTTCAATCCCATACCTTTATATTGTTCCAATACATGTTGAAATTCATTCTTGCGCAACAACCCGTTGTTAACAAATATGCAATACAAGTTGGCACCAATAGCACGATGAAGCAATACAGCTGCCACCGTAGAATCAACTCCTCCCGACAATCCCAATACGACCTTGTCATCCTGCACTTTTTCACGGATATCTCTAATACAATCATCCACAAAGGCATTCGGAGTAAAGGTTTGTGCTACGTGAGCTATCTTCACTAAAAAGTTCTCTAACAATTGTTTTCCATCCGTAGAATGGTATACTTCAGGATGAAATTGTATCGCATAGGTAGTCTCCCCTTCAATACGATAGGCCGCGTTCTCCACATCATGGGTGCTGGCTAATTTCACACCTCCTGTAGGCAATTGCTTAATGGTATCACTATGGCTCATCCACACTTGGGAATGGGCACCGATACCCTCAAAAAACAACTCCCCTTCTTTGAGGTATTCCAAATGGGCTCTTCCATACTCACGTATATTAGAAGCCGCTACTTCACCACCCGAAAAATGAGCCAAATACTGAGCGCCATAGCATACCGCTAACAATGGAATTTTTC